>JABEUW010000169.1 GCA_013043945.1 Vulcanimicrobiota bacterium
CCGAGGGGTCACGGTTGAGGGTGGGCGCGCCCTAACGCGCCATCGCGACGAGTCGCCCGTGCACCGCATAACAGCGCCGGCAAGAGCTCGTCGAAAGGTCGGGGACGTGACTGCATTCTACAGACGCCAGCCGACGAAGTCCGGAGGTGGGATTCCCCCAGAGAAATCGTAGGAGACGCGTAGAAATTGAAGGCACTTGGGACGCACATCGTGTGCGAACTGTCTGGGTGTGATTTCGGTATATTAACCGACGTCGACGCCGTCCGCGAGATGATGATCGGTGCGGCGAACGCTTCACGAGCGACCGTCATGGAGGTCGCCTTTCATAAATTTCAGCCTCAGGGCGTCTCGGGAGTCGTCGTGCTCGCCGAGTCACACATTTCGATTCATACCTGGCCCGAACTCGGGTACGCCGCGATGGATTTTTACACGTGCGGCGACCACACCGATCCCTGGCTCGCCTGCGAACATGCGGCCCGGGTGCTCGGCGCAGGCTCCATGTTGACGACCGAGGTCAAGCGCGGCATCCTCCAATCGGGGGACGCGCAATTCACCCACGTCGTCACGCGCGATCACGAAGCGGTCTCCCTATCGGCATAGTCCGGCGGCCGAATCGATCTCGGCCGAGCATTTCTCGAACGATACCCTCGCCTCGCGGCGGGGGTATTTCGTTCCTTCGAGGGGTGGGCGCGCGCGAAGCGAACCCGCGCCGCTATGCCCAAGACCGATCGTTGGAACTGGTACGTCGAAGAGTTTGCTCCGACCGAACAACACCAGCACGCCGTTTCAAAGCTTTTTTACTCCGGGGAATCGGCGTTTCAACAGATCGCCGTCCTCGAAACGCCGGTCTTCGGCAAGATGCTGGTGCTCGACGGCGACACGCAGAGCTCGCAGGGTGACGAGAAGATCTATCACGAGGCGCTCGTCCACCCCGCCCTCGCCGCGGCGAACGATCGCCGCGAGGTACTCATCCTCGGCGGTGGCGAGGGAGCGACCTTGCGCGAGGTGCTGCGTTGCCCCGAGGTCGAGCGCGCCACGATGGTCGATATCGACGGGCTCGTCGTCGAACTCTCCAAGAAATATCTACCGGAATGGGCGGATGGCGCCTTCGAGAATCCGCGTGCGCGCGTGATCGTCGGCGATGCGCTCGCGTTCATGCGCGAGAGCAGCGAGCGCTTCGGCGTGATTATCTCCGATCTTACCGAGCCGCTCGAAGATAGCCCGAGCAACATCCTGTTTAACGACGAGGTTTTTGCTTTGATCAAGGCCCGGCTCGCCGATGGCGGCATCTACGTGCTGCAAGCGAGCACGAGTGCGTTTCATAACGCGTCGTTGCACGCAAAGATGGCGCGAACGTTGCGCCGTCGCTACCGGCACGTTGCAAGCTTCTCGCATCACGTTCCGGCGTTCGATACCGAATGGGCCTTTCTCGCCTGCAGCGATCGCGTCGATCTTGCGATGCTCGATGCGGCGCGCATCGAGACCTATTGCTCGAGCCTTCGCGGCGAGAGCTTCTTTTACGACGAAGAGACGCATCGCCGTCTCTTCGCGCTTCCACTCTATCTGCGGCGCATGCTCGCCGCGCAAGGAGATCTGTTTTCGTGAGCCAGCTTCGTTATGAGGGTAAAGTTGCAGTCGTGACCGGGGGCGGCAGCGGCCTCGGGCGCGATATGGCCGAGTCCTTTGCGCGCGAGGGCGCGCAGGTCTGCGTGATCGGTCGCCGTCAGGAGAAGCTCGATGAAGTCGTGCGTGCTATCGAAGCCGCCGGCGGGCGCGCTTTCGGGCTCTCCGCCGACGTTCGCGATGCCGCTCGCATCGAGGCGGTGATGAAGGAGATCCAGCAACGCGCCGGGCGGATCGACGTGCTGGTCAATAACGCGGCCGGGAACTTCATCGCGCCCGCCGAGCAGCTCTCGCCGAATGGTTTTAAATCGGTCGTCGATATCGTGTTGCTCGGAACGTTCAACTGCACGCGTCTGGCCTTCGATATGCTCAAAGAATCGAAGGGTGCGATCCTCAACATCATCGCCGCGTACGCCTGGAGTGGCGAGCCCGGTGCGATCCATTCGGCGAGCGCGAAGGCTGGCGTTTTGGCGATGACGCGGACGCTCGCATCGGAGTGGGGGCGTTACGGCATCCGTGCAAACTGCATCGCGCCCGGACCGATTCACACCGAGGGCACCGACAAGAACCTCTGGAGCGTCGCCGATATCGAGGAGAAAGCCCGCAAGGCCGTACCGCTCGGGCGCCTCGGCGAGCCGGCGGATATCTCGCGCGCCGCGCTCTGGCTCTGCGGAGATGAAGCGCAATGGATCAGCGGCGCGACGCTCGCCGTCGACGGGGCGCAATGGCTCCATGGAGGCGCGTTCAACTTCCGCGGTGCCTACGAAGAAGCGATGGCGGCATTGGGCGGGGCACAAAAGCCATAGCGGGGGAACCGCTCGGGGAGTACACTGCGCCCGTGTCGCGTGTACTGAGCCATAATCGGGGGAACGCGCCCAACGGGTCTTTCCCGCCGGGCCGTCGTTGCTCATCGGTCACAACGCTACGGCGTTGCTCCCTCTTCGCGCCTCGCCCCGGCAGAAAATCCCTCGTTGGTTCGTCGCACCCCGATTATGGCTCAGCACACTAGCGAATCGTCGCGCTACCACTCCCATACCTGGGAGAAGGAAAAGTCGCGCTTCGTGGCCGTTCTCGATCTCAAGCTCGACTCCGTCGAACGTGGGCGCGCGGTTCTGCGTATGCCCTTTCGCGAAGAGGTGACCAACGGCACCGGCGCGGTACATGGCGGCGCGATCGTCTCGCTCTGCGACACCGCGTTCTACGTCGCCCTCGCCTCGATCTATGGCCGCGAGCAGAACACGACGACCGTCTCGCTGCAATGCAACTTCCTCGCACCCGCGCTCGCCCCGCACGATCTCATCGCCGAAGCGAGCGTGATTCGCGCCGGTCGACGCATCTGCTACGGCGAGGTGTTCGTGCGCAGCGGCGATTCCGTCGTCGCTCACGCGACGTTGAATTTTCTCAACACCGACCCCAAGGAGAAACAAAAGGCATGACTTCGGAACGGCGGACCGCGCTCTACGACGAGCATCTCGCTCTGCACGCGCGCATGGTCCCCTTCGGTGGTTTCAGCATGCCGGTTCAATATGCGGGTATCCTCAAGGAACACGCGGCGGTGCGGCAGCGCGCCGGGCTCTTCGATCTCTCGCACATGGGGCAGTTCATTCTCGAAGGCAACGACGTCGCGCCATGGGCCGATAGCCTCGCAATCAACGACGTCGCCACGATGAAGCCGTTTCAAGCGCGATACAATATTTTCTGCAACGCCGAGGGTGGCGCGCACGACGACGTCATCTTCTATCGTCTGCCCGAGCGCTGGCTGCTCGTCGTCAATGCGAGCAACGCCGACAAAATGTGGGCGCACCTCAACGC
>JABEUW010000170.1 GCA_013043945.1 Vulcanimicrobiota bacterium
ACTTCCCAGTTAAAGGCGCGGTATTTATCGGCGAGCGGCTCGAGCGGCATGATCTCTTCGGTACTGCCGTCGATCTGAATGAAATTGCGGTCGATGATGCAGAGCAGATTATCGAGTTTGAATTTCGCCGCCGTCATCATCGCTTCCCAATGCAGGCCGCATTGGTGCTCGGCATCGGAGGTGACGACGTAGACGCGGAAATCGGCGCCGTCCATCTTCGCCGCTTGCGCCATGCCGACGCCCTGCGCGAGCCCTTCGCCGAGCGGTCCCGAGGTCGTCTCGACGCTGGGCAGCGAGACGCGTTCCGGGTGCCCTTGGAGGCGCGTTCCGAATTTTCGCAACGTCAGCAGCTCGTCGACCGGAAAGTACCCGAAATTCGCCATCGCCGAATAGCGGACCGGAGCGATGTGTCCGCAGGAGAGCAGCAGGCGGTCGCGCTGCGGCCAGTTCGGCTCCTCGGGGCGGTGGCGCATCACGTGTCCGTAGAGCGCGGTGAAAATGTCGGCCATGTCGAGCGAGCCGGCGGAGTGCCCGGAGCCGGCGGCGAGCAACGCGCGAATGATGCCTTCGCGCACGTCGGTCGCCTTGAGGTCAAGCTCCCTCAAGCGTTGGGGGGTAAGCGTCTGCATTCCCGCGTTATACCAGGTGCCGCCCCTTGGGCCCTCGCGGGAAGGTCGGACCGGTGCGGCGACGAGCTTCGCGGGCGATCACGAACCGTGCGGCGAAAAAACGGGCCATGCCGATACGTGTTCGTGAGGTTCTTCGACGCTTATCGGAGGACGGCTGGGTTGTCGTGGCAACTCGCGGCAGCCATCGGCAATTTAAGCATCCGTCCAAGCCGGGCCGCGTGACAGTACCTGGGCGCGAGGGCGACGAACTCCAGGAAGGGACGTGGCGATCCATTCAACGACAGGCAGGTTGGAAGTGAAATATCCAGTGATCATCGAGCGAGGCGAACGGAACTTTTCGGCATACGCACCCGATTTGCCCGGATGCGTGGCGACTGGTGCGACGCTTGAGGAGACCCAGCGGAACATTCGTGACGCCATCGAGTTGCATATCGAGGGGATGCGAGAGGACGGCCTGCCCGTACCGGCCGTCTCCGCCGTGGTATTTGCTGAAGTAGCCTAGCCCCCCTGATAGGAGACCGCTTCGCTTAGTACCCCAGCGCTGCCCCGGCGGGGTGGCGCCGATCGCTCCCGCCTTCGAGCATGCCGGTTGTGGGATCGACGAGGATCGCTTGCGCCGAGCCCCAGGTGGGTATCTGGAGCATTCGATAGCCTTCTTTTTCCAACGCCAGGATAACCGTCGGAGCGAACGCCCCCGGTTCGTACTGTATTTCGTCGGGGAGCCACTGCATGTGGATCCGCGGCGCGTCGACCGCCTGCATCGCATTCATTCCGAAATCGAGGGCATTGAGGATCGTCTCCAACGTGATCGTGATGATCCGCGAACCGCCGGGGCTTCCCGTTACCATGAAGAGTTTTCCGTTATGCAGCACGATCGTCGGCGACATCGATGAGAGCGGATGCTTGAACGGCTCGATCGCATTGACTTTTCCCTGCACCAACCCGTACATATTCGGCACGCCGGGCTTCGAGGTGAAATCGTCCATCTCGTCGTTGAGAAAGAAACCGGTCGTTCCGGCCATCACGCCCGACCCGAACCAATCGTTGAGCGTGTAGGTGACGCCGACGGCATTTCCCCAACGATCGACGATCGAAAAGTGCGTGGTATCGCGATGTTCGTGCCAATGCACGCCGAGCCCGGGATGCACCTCGCTCGATGGCGTCGCACGATCCGGCGAAATTTGCGCGCGCAGTTTTGCGGCGTACGATTGCGAGAGCAACTGCGCGATCGGTTCGGCGCCGAAAGCGGGATCGCCGAGGTAGGCGTTGCGGTCGGCATACGCCCGTCGCTCCGCCTCGACGAGATAGTGCGTCTCTTTGATGGAGTGCCAGCCCCACTGCGTGAACGGATAGGGCGCGACGATGTGCAAGATTTCGCAGATCGTTACGCCGCCCGAACTCGGCGGCGGCGAGGAGATAATTTTGTAGCCGTGATAATCGCAGGCGGTCGGCGTACTGACGACGGTGTGGTAATCGGCGAAATCGCGCATCGAGAGAATGCCGCCGTGGGCGTTGCTCGCAGCGACGATCGCACGCGCGATCGGGCCACGGTAGAACGCCGCCGACCCACCACGCGAAATCTCTTCCAACGTGCGCGCGAGTTCGGGCTGCTTCACCACCTGTCCGGGAACCGGCAGGTGACCGTTCGGCATCCAAATCGCACGCAGGTTCGCTTGTTTTGCAAACGTATAAGCGCCGCTATAGCCTTCGGCGAGCGAACCGTGGAACGGGATGAGATCGCCGCCGGTGAACGTGAAGCCGTTTTTTGCCAGCGCGATCGCGGGCGCCATCAGCGCAGCGCGCGACATCGTGCCGAAGCGTTCGCGCGCAGTCTCCATGCCGGCGACCGTCCCCGGGACGCCGATCGAGAGCCAGCCCTTGGTGGAGCGCCCGGGCACGACGTTGCCGTGCTTGTCGAGGTACATCGAGGGCGTCGCCCGCGCCGGTGCGACCTCGCGAAAATCGATGAAGGCGCTGCGCCCGTCGTGCATACGCACCAGCATGAAGCCGCCGCCGCCGATATTGCCGCAGCACGGATCGACGACCGCAAGTGCGTAGGCGACCGCGACCGCCGCATCGACGGCGTTCCCGCCGTGTTTGAGGACGTCGAGCCCTACCTGCGAGGCGTAGCGCTGCTCGGTCACCACCATGCCGTGACGGCCGATCCCCATCGGCGGCGAGATCGCCATCTTCGGGCGCGGCCAGGGGCCAACGGCGAGAAGCGCGAGCGCCGAGAGCGCGGCGAGCAATCGGTGCGCGAGGGTTGCAGCATTTCTCATACGCCCCCGTTCGTTGCCCGATCGACAAAATCCACGCGGTTCGAGCCTACGCCTGCCTCTGTCTTAAGGTAAAGCGGCTCAGGAGGAAGCCCGGAGGGGGGGGGTAAGTCGAGCGGCTATCGCCGGAGAGACGCCTCGATAAACGGAGGTTGCTCGGGCGAAAAAACGTCTTCTTATTTTGGAGGTTAGATCTTGTTGAAGAAGATCATCGCTGGTGCGATCCTTTCGCTATCGGTGGCCGTCGGGGCGGGGGCACAGGCGCGGGCCTGTTTCATAACCGGCAGCGGTTGCCACTACGTTATGCTTTGCTCGTACCATAACAATGGCACGGGCGGCTACTATGTCGCCCATACCTACAATTACTGCCTGGATTAATCGGCTCCTCGCGCGCCATCTTGGAAGCCCGGGATGGCGTGCAATTTCACGCTTTGTTTTGTAAGGAGAATTCATGAACATTTTGTTTAGGAAAATATTCGCCGGTGCGACGCTCGCGCTTGCCGTCGCAGCCGGCGCTGCGGCACAGGCGCAGGCATGCTTTCCAGTTAACGGTGGGTGCGTATTCTACCTCGTGTGTTCGTACAATCAAAACGGAACGGGAGGATTCTACATCGCCCATACGTACAATTTTTGCGAAGATTAGCTTAGAGCGCGCTCTTCCGGCTTTCCGGCACGGCGCGCCCCCTTTCTTTTTCGGAGACCATTACCAATGACTCGCACCATACTCATCTCACCGTCCGCCGCTATAGCGGCCGTCCTACTCCTTGCCGTGTCGCCTCACACCCCGCCGGAGGCGCGAGTGCTATCTCCAAGAGCAATCACCCCCGGCGCAACTTTTCGATACGTGCGAACTGTGGTTGCGACACGGGCTCCAGTCGTTCGCGAAACTATGCAGGTAAAGATACTCACTGTTTCCTCAAGCGGCTACTCGGCTCGCATAACCTATAAGCGGCCTGGAAGTGCGCCCGACGTGAAAGAGATCGTCGCAAATAACAACGGTTGGCATTATCTCGACGGGTCGAAACGGCCTCACGATTTCCTAACGGTCGATCCCGCTCGGTTTTGCTCGCTACCGGCCGTCGTTGCAACGGGATCGCATTGGGACTGCAGCGCGAAAACCGTATGGGGGGATTGGCCCGCGGGGCCAGCGCATGTGGTCGTTATCGCCTCGACGCCGTCAAGCTTCCAACTGAGCGAAAGTGGCACCGGCGCACCGCGGTTGCAGACCGCAATTGATGATGATACGGGCCAACCGGTCGCTACGAGAACGACGACGACGTGGCATACGCTCTCGGACTTTACCAACGACATGCTCCGCTACGAGCGAACGACGGTGAGGGTTCTGATCCACGTGGGAGATCAGGCCCTGCCCGTAACGTTCACGACGACCATTCGGCCCGCACCTTGAAGCGCACGCTCCTTTCGGCGGCTGCCGCTCTCGCACTGGTAGCCCTCGCCTGGGCAGGGTGCGACGCCGCCGAGGGAGGCGCTTTCTGCGTAAGAACGCTCCTCGCTTCATCGCATACGCCGCTCGCCGACTCACGCATTTTCGTTACCGGGGCGGGGAAGGGCGAAGCCTACGTCGGCGTAACCGATCGCCGCGGCATCACCTGTTTTTGGCATCTCCCGCCGGCAATTTATTTCGTCGTTGCAAGGAAGGCTCGCTATCGTGCGACATCCATAACTCTTCAGATTGAGGCGCGAAGGAATTTATCGGTTGACATGCGTCTTTTCCCAGTTGAAAAAGTCATCGCGCACGTCGTTTCCACTGGGGCGCGAAACGCTTCATATGAAACAATCTCAAAACGATCTTCACTCTCAAAAGTAAGCTCGAGTTTACTCGCAGCGATGAATGCCGTTCCGGGCCTGCACGTCGTTGCCAGGGCCTCCGGCCTCGGTGCAATTGCGTCGATCCGCGGACAGGATCCCTCGCTCACTTCCTACACGATCAACGGGGTCAGCGTGGGAAGCTCTGCAGCCTCAACAATCGATAGCGATTTGCTTGACCAGGCTCAAGTGGATGCTGCGAGCGACATGGTCGCCTATTCGTTTCTCTCCCCATCCCTACGGCCGCTTTACCACGCCTCCGCACAGCAGGGGGCCTTTGGTCTATCGGTCGTCAAGGGATCGTTCCAGGATACCTCCGGGGTCCTTGGTATTGCCTATTCCCATGCAACGCGCACGGCGCTCAGCGCGCTCAACGGCCAAACCTACCTCGATCAGAGTGGCGCGACGTACCGTCACCTAGGAGCGGTCGCAATCACCGGAAATTACGCCGACATTTCATTTCCGCTCGGCTCCTGGGAGGCCTCGTTATCCGACGCGGTATCCACGAGCCGTAAGCTTCCGTTACCAAACATTCGAGCAGGGCCAGTGCCTGCGGGGTTCGGCCCCGGTGAGGTGCTCACATCGCAGGCGAACAACCCGCTTCTATCGATCAATGGGCTCTGGAACGATTATGCGATCTCGGCCAGCTTCGCTTCGTGGGATCAAAACGAAGTCGACGACTATGCAACGCGGATCGTCAACCGCACGCCTTCTCCCTTTTTCTCGAGCGACACTACTCAAGGTTCCGACCTTTACTTCGGGGTGAGCACCGCGACCGAAGCAACGCACACGACCGTTAGTTATGACATCAGCCGGTCCTCGTACCGATTTTCGGCGCTCGGTCTTCCCTTAAGTACAACCAGCATTCCACGGTCGACGATTACCCTTTCGCAAAATGGCCGATTGGGGCGGGTTCTCCTGGATCATCTAGGCCTGAGCGCCGAAATCGGCGGCGGGCATACGTCGCCCTCGATGAACCTCGCAATTCGGTGGCCGAACAAATCTGGAGTTCAGGCGTACGTCACGGCTAATGCAGGCCGACGTTTCGTCGATGCAACGGCACTTGGGGGCGCGATCGGCATGAGCGATCCAGCCACCGCAACATTCGACTGCGCAGACCGCCTCATTTCGACTACAAGCGTTGGTGTTAACACCGCTTCTCCCTCGGCGTACGGGTTCTCCGCTGGCTATGGACGACAGCTCCGCAGCGCTTGGCTCAATCTTTCGGGCTACGACGAACGCATCTACGGAACGATCGTATCGAATGCGCCGGTCGCCGCTTCGGCGATGTCGGCCGGAGCGCTCCCACTATCCGCCCTCGGGCAGCTGCAAGCTGCGTTCTCGACCATCGGAGGCTGCGCCGGAGCAGCACCCGGGCCATCGAACATTTTCTTCAGCCAAAACGTTGGAAACGTCAATGCGGAGTATCGTGGCCTAGCACTGCAAGCGCAATTGGCATTATCGCGTAACGTCGAGCTCGATGTCCTCTACGGCCTCACACAGGCGCGATTGCTGGCGGTTCCATCGCTATTACAATCGCCGCTATCGCCATACGTTCGTTACGCACAACTTCCAAACGTCGCACCGAGCGCACTGAACATTACCGCCGACTGGCATCCGAGCCATTACGTTGAAGCCCTGCTGAATGTCGGGTCCTCATCACGCAATAATCAAAACAATCTGCCTGCGTACACGCAAATCAGCGCCGGTGTGCTCGTTCAACTCTCGCATCAAGCGAGCTTGAGCATTATCGGTTCGAACCTCACCAATCAGTTCGTCGGCTATTTTGTGAGCCCCGAATACGCGGTGCCGTTGCCGACCTATGGCGGCGAAGGGTTCCCGACGCTCGCGGACCCACTACCTCATAGCGCGCTCTACGTCCAGCTCAATTTGCGCGTCGCGAGCCGTCGGCACGATCGCTTCTAACGGCGACGTGGACGAAGGACCGCCGTCGGAGAATCTTATTTCGCCATATTTGGAGGAGGCTTCGCGTAACCTCCAGATCCCCGCGCAGCCTGCGAAAACGTGCAATCGCGAGCCTCGACACAACGAACCGCGTCTTTCTTGAATTCCTCGCTAAAGGTCTATCCCGAGCTGGAGGGGCCCCGCCGGGAAACGGGCAGCATGTTTTTGCCTATCGGACATCCAGCTCTCGAGGGGGGCACTTCAAGCGCTCACAACGATCACGAACGCGCGCAAAAAAGTTGGGCCGAATCTCGCGACGCGAAGAGCTAGCGGCTATCACATCGTTCCTGTCATTTCGCGTAGCATGGTAATACGCGAAGTCCACGGGGAATTTTTCGTTGAAGGGCTGCGACGGACGACACCGGAGTGCCCGGAATGAGATGAACGCGGAAATATTCGCGATCCTTGCGCCTCATTTTCCTGGTGGCCTGTACGACCTCTTCACGATGCGGCCCATTATCGTCGACCAAGTAAACCCAACCAGCCGTCACTCCTCCGGCATTCACGAGTCGCGAAATAGAGCGAATATAACGCCCAAGGTTTTGATTCGCGGCCACGACCGGCGATCCGGTTTCCATCGAGCCGGCGCATTGCACCCATTCAGGCATTTTATGAAAAAGAGGCGCGGGAATAATCATGACTGGCCAAATATTTGTCATGCGATCCGTACTACCCCCTATTCGGGTTGGCGCCCGCAGGTTCTTCCTGACCGCGCGCTTCACGAGGAGTCGCACCGTTTGTGCGCTCGCACAATCAACAACGATGCAATCGACATAACAGATAGGGCAACGCGCACGCCGTTCGCGTCGTGACGACTACGCTCGGGTGCGCGCTTCCTAG
>JABEUW010000018.1 GCA_013043945.1 Vulcanimicrobiota bacterium
CAAGACGGCCTCGCCATCGCGCAGCTGCCCGGCGTTGCAGCGGTCTCACCGATCGTAAGCGTTCGCTCGCAGGTTGTCGCCGGCGGCAATAACTGGCAGACCCAGATCACCGGCGTCGCACCAACCTACACGTTTATTAAAGCGTGGCCATTAGCGAGCGGACGTTTTATATCGCAGAGCGATGTCGCATCGATAGCGAAGGTCGCGGTGCTCGGGCAGACGGTGGTTACCCAGCTCTTCCCCGGCGGCGTATCGCCGATCGGGAAGACCGTGATTATTAAAGGCTCGCCATTCACCGTCATCGGAACGCTCACCGCACTCGGGCAGAGCGGCATGGGGCAGGACCAAGACGACGTCGTCCTGATCCCCTATTCCTCGGCGATGGAGCGCCTCACCGGCCTAACGACCGTCAATTTACTGATGATCTCCGCCACCACCGCAGCACAGGTAAATCCGGTGCAGGCGGAGGTCACCGCGCTTCTCGCGCAACGCCATCGCATCGTCGCCCCGCAACCGTACGATTTCCAGGTTCGGAATTTGCAGGCGTTCGCGCAGGCCGCATCCTCAACCGGAGCGGTCATGGAGCTCTTGCTCGCCGGCGTCGCTGCCGTATCGCTCCTCGTCGGCGGAATCGGGATCATGAATATTATGATGGTCTCCGTCACCGAACGCACGCGCGAAATCGGATTGCGCATGGCGGTCGGCGCACGTGCGCGAACCATCCTCAACCAATTTTTGACCGAATCGATCGTTCTTTCGACGATCGGCGGCGTGATCGGCGTCGTCGTCGGCGTGCTGGGAACGATCCTCGTCGCGCTGCTCGCGAAATGGCCGACGCTCATTCCGCCCGGCTGGATTTTCGCTTCGGTCGGATTCTCCGCGATGGTCGGTATTTTCTTCGGGTATTATCCGGCTCAGAAGGCCGCCAACCTTAGCCCGATCGAGGCGCTCCGCTTCGAATAAAGGGCAACGAGCGCGCAGCCCACGCTCCGAGGAACGCACCGCCGAGGCCGAACGCGAACCCGGCGATCACATCTTGCGGATAGTGCAAGCGAGCGAGCACGCGTGCGCCCCCGATTGCGACGGCTGCAGCCAATGCAAGCACGGCCAGCGCCTTCGAGCGCGTCCAAAGGTACCCAACCGCTAAACCGCACGCTGCAAGGTGATCGGAGGGAAACGCATTGTCGGCAGCGTGTGCCACGAGCGGGTGGAGATGTTCGACGAGAAACGGGCGTCGTTCGTAGAATGCAGCGGCGCTCGCTTTGACGATCGCGATCGTTGCTAGCCCCCCGAGCGCGCCTTGCGCGATATCGATGCGCCATTCGCCACGACGAAGCGTTACGATAAGGACGAGCAGCAGCGGGAGCAGCAGCCCCCACATCGCCACCGCTACGATCAGCGCGTTCATCCGTGCGCCGCTCGCTCGATAAGCTGGTTTGACGGACGCTGAGGGTCGAGGAGTCGCCGTGCTTGTTCGGCCCCACTCACCGGCAAGTGCCCGGGATCGAGCGCACCGACCTGCACCAGGATCGATGCCTGATCCCAATAGATATGTTCATACGTCACCTTCCCGTTCTCGATTCCCATGATAACGACGTGTGGGATATCAACATGGTTTCCAGAGGGCGCAACGCCGGGTAGAATTGCCGGCATTTCGATATCGTGCGTGAAGCTGAGAACGAATTCATCGACCACCCGTCCCTGGCCGATCGTGCGCGAGATCGGCTGCAGCGTCGTATCGGCGGGCCATCTTCCGATGAAGTAGGTCGCGTAAAAAGCTCGTACGGCCTCGCGCCCGTAGCCTCCGGTAAGCACCGGAACGTGCGTGAGGTAGGGCATCTCCGACATGGTCGCCATCGTCGCGTCCACGTCGCGGTCGATAAACTCGGCGCGAATATGCGCATCGAAGACTGCGGTTGCAGATTCTTCCATGACGATTCTCTCCTCGGCAAAGCAAGCACGCGCTTCTTCGGGCGACGTAGAGGGTGAGCGCGAGCGATTTTCGAAGGTCGACGGTCGAAGGAACTTTCGAACCTCTCCTCGTCAAAGGAATCGACGTGAAACGCACTCTCTCCTTGCCGGCTGCATTGCTGAGCGCGGCATTCGCAATCGCCGTGCCGCCGACATTATCGGCAGCCACGCCCGCCGTCCCGGCTCCCAAGCCCGGCGCCATGCCAATGACAAGATTCTATCCGGATGCAGTCACGGAGCACAGCATCGTGCTCGATGGCAAGAGGATCCAGTATACCGCCCGCGCCGGAACGATCGTGCTTCGCAATGAGCAGCATCAACCGACCTTGCGGATGTTTTACGTCGCATACACCGAGAACGGCGCGAGCCCGGAGCGGCGCCCGATTACCTTTCTCTACAACGGCGGGCCCGGGAGCTCGTCGATGTGGCTGCACATGGGCTCCTGGGGCCCAGTTCGCGTTGAAGTCGGCGACGGCACGATTACCGGCGGCCCGCCGTTTCGCATCGTAAAAAATCAATACAGCCTACTCAACGTCACCGATCTCGTCTTTATCGATATGCCCGATAGCGGCTTCGGCCGCATCGTCGGGGTCGGGAAGCCGAAGATGTTTTTCGGCGTCGATAAGGACGTCGCTGCGTTCGGCCAGTTCGTCGAGCGCTATGCTAGTACGTTCGGGCGCTGGAACTCGCCGAAATTTCTTTACGGCGAGTCCTACGGCACGACCCGTTCGGCGGCGTTGGTCCATTATCTCCAGCAGAAAGGCGTCGGCATCAACGGCGTCGTCCTGCAATCGTCGATTCTTAATTTCGGCCTCGATGTCACCGGAGCAACCCCGATCGGCGGTAGCGATTGGGCCTACGCTTTTTATCTTCCGACCGAGGCCGCGACCGCGTGGTACCACCATGCGCTTCCCAATCGTCCGGTACATTTGCGCCCGTTTGTCGCGAAAGTGAGCGCGTTTGCGCTCGGTGAATACATGAATGCACTCGCGCGCGGGTCGAGCCTGTCGCAACGACGGCGCAATCTCATTGTTGGGAAACTGCATGCCTATACCGGGCTTCCGGAGAGCTTCATTCGCAACAATAATCTCCGCGTACCGTACTGGCGCTTCGAGAGCGAGTTGTTGCGCGACAACGGGCTCGAAACGGGACGCCTCGACGGCCGTTTCGTTACCGATACTACCGATGGCGCCGAAAACCAGCCGCGCTGGGACCCCACCGATGCGGCGATCGATTATCCGTACACGACTGCGATCAACCAATATCTCCGCGTCGACCTCAAATACAACCCTACCCTTCAGTATCGAACGCAAATCTATAACATCATCGCACACGACGGCATTCCGGGCGGCGGCTGGGACAACACGCACCGCGGGAACCCGACGACCGACGTCACGCCGGATCTTGCCGACGCATTGAGTTACGACCCGCACCTCAAAATATTCTCGGCGAACGGCTATTACGATTTCGCCACGCCCTTTCTAGAAACCGAGTTCGCGCTCGATCACCTCAACGTGCGTCCCTCGCTTCTCCAGAACATCACCTACGGTTTTTATAAATCGGGACATATGATCTATCTCGCGCCGAAAGCGCTCGCCCACTATCATGCCGACCTCGAACGTTGGTACGCCGCAACCTTGGGGAACCGATAATGCTGGAGAATCGTACCGTGAACGCACTTCGTCTTGCGGCGGCAGCCGCTCTCCTCCTCACTACTAGTGCACTCGCCGCCGCTCCGAAGAAAACCACTGCACTGCCGGCCTGGACCCGCGTCCCCGACGCGGTGACGCAGCACAGCATGCTCCTCGACGGCAAGCGCCTCGACTATACCGCGCGGGCGGGAACGATCGTCGTACGCGGCGCCAAGCGCACGCCGCTGGCAACGATGTTCTATACCGCTTATACCCGCAATGGCGAGAACCCGAATCGGCGGGCGATCACCTTTCTCTATAACGGAGGCCCGGGGAGTTCGACGATCTGGCTGCGGATGGGTTCGTGGGGCCCGATTCGCGCCGCTATCGCCGCCAACGGCGGCATCACCGCTCCTCCGCCCTACCACCTCGTCTCCAACCCCGATACGCTCCTCGATACGACCGATCTCGTCTTCGTCGATATGCCCGCGAGCGGCTACGGCCGTATCTTGCCCGGCGCCGATGCCAAGAAAGTATTCGGATCCGATAACGACATCAAGATGTTCGCCCAATTTATCGAGCGCTACCTAACGAAATTCAACCGTTGGAACTCACCGCGCTTTCTCTATGGGGAATCCTACGGTACGCCGCGCACCGCAATGCTGGTGAATTATCTCCAGAATCACGCCGTATCGATCGACGGCATCGTGCTCCAATCCTCGATTCTCAATTACAACCTTGCCGCAACCAATATCTACGGTGGAGCGGATACCGACGATTGGCAGTACGTCTTCGATTTTGCAACCGAAGCCGCGACGGCGTGGTACTATCACGCCGTTCCCGGTGCGAACCCGAACCTCAACGCGTACATGCAGCAAGTCAAACGTTTCGCAATGGGCCCGTACCGCGAAGCCTTGAACCAGGGAGCGAATCTCGCCCCCGCTACATACGCATCGATGGTGGCGCAACTCTCGCATTATCTGGCAATTCCGGCCTCCTATATCCGCCACTCCAACCTGCGTATTCCAGCGCAACGCTATATTGCGGAGTTCCGTCGTTCGCAAGGGAAGACCGAGGGCATCTACGACTCGCGCTACCAAATCTACACCCTCGATCGGGCCGAGATGCAGCCGAGCCTCGAAGCGAGCGATGCCTCAATCGATTCGGCGTTTTATTCGATGTCGAACGTGTATCTTCGGAACGACCTTCACTACGTAACGCCCCTGCGCTATCGCATGGGTGCCTACTCCGCCATCGCCAAAAGCGGTCCCTGGAATTTCATGCACGACGGATGGCTACCGCTCAATACGGCACCCGACCTCGCGCAAGCGATGACCTATAACCCGCACCTGCGCGTTTTTTCCGCGAACGGCTATTTCGATTCGGTCACGCCTTGGCTTGCAACGGTCTACACCTTGGAACACCTAGAACTCGCGCCCGCGCTCCAACGTCATATTACCTATGGCTTCTATCCTTCGGGGCACATGATCTACCTCAACGTGGCGGCGTTCGGCGACTTCCACGCGCAGCTCGAACGTTGGTATCGGAAGATTCTCGCGCAGCCCCACTAGGGGCTGAAGGTGTACCGAAAGGTCTCGCCACAGTGGAACCGTTGGGCACCTGACGCTCTTCAAGCCTCTCTCCGCGTCCGAAAATCGGCGCGGAGAGAGCAACTGCGTAGAGAACGTCGTCCTTGGTGCTCGCTACTTGAATTTCAGGCAGCGGCCGCGGCGCGGGGCCGCGCTCGACTTCGCCGGAGCGCGAGGCATCGAAGACGCTCCCGTGGCAGGGGCAAGTAAAGCTCTCCGTCTCGCGCGAGTATGCAACTTCACATCCCATATGCGTGCAGATCAGGCTGAAGGCGACGATCTCGCCGTCTCCGAGTAAGAGCGCTCGTGCCGGCGAAGCTGCATCGGGATATGCGAAGTCGATCGCTCCGCGTTGTTTGAGCTCTTCGAGCGTACCGATGCGGCGCCGAGGCTCCGCGGGCGGCGCCGCTTCTATGCTTTCAAACGAAAAAGCGTCGGCCGCGATACCGCCGGCTATCGCCGTTGCGATCGTCGCGATCGACGCACCTCTGCTCATATTCACGCTCTCTCTCCCTCTTCACCGCAGAGCATAGCGCGTCGCGATGAACGAACGAAGAAAAGCGCGTGAACGAAAATCCTTCGCTATCGCCGGTCGAAATCGACCTGCGCCGAGCGCACCTCCGGCATGTGTCGTTCCGCCCAGCGAGCGAGCGCGCTGAGCGGTTCGTCGAGCGTTCGCCCGAGCGGAGTGAGCGAATACTCGACGCGCGGCGGGATCTCCGGATAGAGGGTGCGCGTCACGATGCCGTCGCGCTCGAGGTCGCGCAAGGTTTGCGTGAGCATCTTCTGCGATATCCCCGTAACGGAGCGCCGCAACTCGCCGAAGCGTACCGCTCCCTCGGCCCGCCCCAGGATGCCGATAATCAGCGTCGTCCACTTATCGGCGATCCGGTCGAGCAGCTCGCGGACGGGGCAATTCCCCGAAAAGGCGTCGGGTTCGCCCTTGGTTTCGATTTGGTTCCTATGCAACATGCGGGTGCCTTCTTGAGAATGGCGGCTTGGTATGTAATAGTGACTATACCACAAAAGGAGATTTAGATGAACAGCACCCTTCAGAAATATGCAATCGACCCCAGCCACACCTCGGTGGAGTTTTTAGTCCGTCACATGATGCTCGCCAAAGTGCGCGGACGCTTCACCGGCGTAACGGGATCGTTCGCGGTTCCCGACCAGGGAACGATGCCGACCGAGATCGAGGTACAGATCGCGGCTTCGACGATCGATACGCGCGAAGAGCAGCGCGACACCCACCTCAAGTCCGCCGACTTCCTCGATGTCGAGCATTTCGCGAGCATCGACTTCAAGAGCACCCAGGTCGAGGGATCGGGCGAGAAGTTTCGGCTCCACGGAGTCCTCAGCATTCACGGCGTGAGCCGCCCCGTCGTCCTCGAAGCCGCCTTTGAAGGGCGCGCGACCGACCCGTGGGGGAATGCGCGCATCGGCTTCACCGCACAGACAACCATCGGACGGAAAGATTTCGGCCTGACCTGGAACCAGGCACTCGAGACGGGCGGCCTGCTCGTCGGCGACGAAGTGCGTATCGAACTCAATGTCGAGGGGATCGCGCAGAAGTAAGAGCGATGCAACCGACGCTCTATATCCCACATGGCGGTGGCCCGTGCTTCTTCATGGAGTGGCCCGGGGATCCGTGGAAGCAGTTGGAGGCGTACCTGCGTGCGCTTCCAACGACGCTGCCCGAACGACCGCGCGCGATCCTCGTGATCTCCGCCCACTGGGAGCGCGATCTTCCGACGGTGACCGCGACTCCGCAACCCTCGCTGATCTACGACTATACCGGATTTCCGGCGCACACCTACGCGCTGCGCTACGATGCGCCAGGCTCGCCGGCGCTCGCTCAACGCGTACGCGATTTGCTCGCCTCAGCCGGCATCGCGTCGGCGAGCGACGAGCGGCGCGGGCTCGATCACGGAGTCTTCGTACCGCTCAAACTCATCTTCCCGGCAGCGGATATTCCGGTCGTTGCGCTCTCGTTGCAGCACGGCTACGACCCGCAACGCCATCTCGCGATCGGAGCGGCGCTCGCCCCATTGCGCGCAGAGGGCGTCCTCATACTCGGAAGTGGCATGAGTTACCATAACCTCGGACGCATCTTCGACGGGCACGATGACGGCGCTGCGGCGTTCGATGCATGGCTCAACGCAGCGGCGCTCGCGCCCGCCGATCTCCGCGCGGCGCAGTTCATCGATTGGGAGCGCGCGCCGCACGCCCGCGATGCTCACCCCGAGGAGGATCATCTCGTGCCGCTCTTCGTCGCCGCCGGCGCGGCAAGCGACGGCGCAGAGCGCGATTATCACGACGTGATTTACGGAAAGTTGATCTCGGCCTTTCGCTTCACATAGGAGCGCCGACAGGACGCCGCAAAGGGCCTTCAGAGGGGGAACGACGAGTCGGCCACGGGCAGAACGGAGTTTCGAACGGTGTCCAACGCGCAGCAGTTTGCCGGTGCGACCGCCCGGGTAGCTTGGAACCGCCATGCCCGGCGATAATCCGAGAACGGCGCTTCTCCTAGCGGCCTCTCTTGCAGGAGGCGAGCGAGCTGCGCTTCTCGTGGAACGATTCGGAATTGCGAGCCTTGCAGCCGCGATCTACCCGGAGGGAGATGAACTCCGAGAGCTCGTCGGCGTTCTGGAGGCACCCTCGCTGGAGAGACTCGCGCAGCGCATCGACCCCGCCTGTGCCTCGTTTCCCTTCAGCACAGAGGGAGGGCGCGGCAGCGTGCTGCTCCCCGGGATCTCCGAATCACATATCTCCGCGCAAGTGCGAGTCCAGCTCGATCTCCTCGTCGCAGCGATCGCTGAATCGCTTGACGAAACACCGGTGTTTGCCTATGCCGACCATCTCTCCGAGGGGATAACGATCTATCGCTATCCAGGCGGCGAACCCGAGATCGAATACATCAATCGATCGGCGGCACGACGCATAAAGGCCACCCCGGAGGAGGTAACGCTCGATCCGGGCGAGCTTTTCCGCAACGAAAAAAACAGACGCGTTGCGCTCGATTTGATGGCGAAGGTTCGCTCCGGCAACGACGCCATCATCGAGCAACAGATCCACGCACTCGACGGCTCCGCGTATTGGGTTCAGCTCCACGCTTTACCGCTCCCGGAGCAAGACGGTACACAGCGAATTCTCAACATCACTTCGGATATCACTGGCGTTCTCGCCAGCGAGGAGCGCGAAAACGTTATTACGTCGTGCATCGATGTTGTGGCGGACGCCATTGCTGTTTTTCGTATCGATCGATTTCGACCGGAGAGCGCATCCCTCGTTTACGGTAATGAAGCATTCCACGCTCTTGCCGGCAAAAGCGATGGAGAGACTCCCCTCTCGGTGAGAACGCAGACGGGCGAGGATCTGCTCGCCCAGTATCTCCCGGCGATTATCGCCGAAGAAACGATACAACGCGAGGTCGCCGTTTCGGCAGGCGACGGCACGACCACTCTGGCGATGGAACTCCACGCTCACTGTCTCCGAAGCGATGTAAGCGAGGCCGATTTCGTTACGATTTCATTGCGTGATATCGGGGCTCGCATCGCCGCCGAACGCGAGCGTCGCATGCTCGCCCATGCGATCGATGAATCGCTCGATTTGTTCGCGATCGGCGACTTCGTGCCGCCGAGTCGGGGCGGTTCGCATATTCGCTATATCAATCCGGCTTTTGCACATCTCGTCGGCTATACCGCCGAGGAGCTGCTCGGGCGATCGTCGGGGATATTGATATCGAGGAATAACACGCAACAGCTCCTGACGACGCTTACCGAGTGCATCGAAACCCGGAGAGACTCCAACCACGAACTCATGCTGCGAACGAAGGACGGTCGCGATATTTGGTGCGAATTCGTCACCCAACCGATTTTTGACGACAGCGAGGAGGGCGGGTATTGGCTGACGGTTGGGCGCGACATCACCATGCGAAAACAAACGATGGATCAGATCGCCTTGCTCACCTGGGTCTTGGATGAAATCGATTCACGCATCACTATTTACGAACCGGCAAAGACGAACGAGTTTCAGGTGGCGTACGAAAACAACGCCTCCGCCGAGAGCGGGCGGCACCTTTTTCTCGAACTCGTCAAGGAGGGCGGGATCGCCGAAAAGA
>JABEUW010000171.1 GCA_013043945.1 Vulcanimicrobiota bacterium
CTTCTGGGGAGGGATATGGGGCTTACTCTTCGGCGCGGCGTTCTTTTGGGTGCCTGGAATCGGGCAAGTGCTCATTGGTGGGCCCTTAGTTGCGCTCATCGTCGTGGCGCTTGAGGACGCCGTGGTTGTTGGCGGCCTGAGTGCGATCGGTGCCGGGCTCCTGGGTATGAGCGTTCCAAAAGAGAGTGCGCTGAAATATGAAATGGCGATAAAAGCCGGGAAATTCGTCGTGATCGCGCACGGGACTCCAGCCGACGTGGATCACGCACGCCAGATTCTGACGCGTGGCGGCGCCGGCGATGCCGTCGTGCATGCATCGGCATCGGCACTCGCATAATGCGCATACGCGCAGTAATCCTCATGTCGGCCCGCAAAAATGAGCGAGCCGACACGATGGAGAGCGTATGAAAGCGACGTGGGAACCGCACGAGAGGCACGGAAAGCTCACCGCTCGGAGCGATCTGCCTACGAGTGTGTATGCGTTTCCGGCGAAACGTAAGGAGCCGATGACCGACGCATCACACGTTCGTAGTGCGGTGGCGCGATTCAATCAGATCGAGGGTGTCTCCGACACCGAACGCGAGGTAGCTTTTGAGAATATCAAAAAGGCCGCAACTCATTACGGCGTGACGCTGAGCGAACACTCCTGGAAAGAACTCGTTTGAATGCATCACCCATCGCAAGCTTTGCGAGGCTCGGCGTAGCACTCAGCAGCACCGGCGTCTCGATCGAAGAGCTGGGAGTGCTGAACCCGGCGTGCGCCCGTCTGCCCGATAAAACCTTGCAACTCTATCCTCGAATGGTCGCCCCGGGAAATATCTCGAGGATCGGCTCGTTCCAGGTCCGCGAAGGAACGGATGGGACGCTTGCGTTCGAGCAGTGCGGCTTCGCGCTCGAACCGCAGGCGCCGTACGAACTACGCGAGCAACCGGGAGGATATGGTTGTGAGGATCCGCGCGTTTCATTCATCGCAGAACTCGACTGCTATGTGATGGCCTACACCGCCTTTGGGCCGCGCGGGCCCGAGATTGCGTTAGCGACCTCGCAGGATGCCTTGCAGTGGGAACGCCTCGGGCTCCTCCATTTCCAAGAGAGCGATGCACCATTTTCAGATAAAGACGCGGCGTTTTTCCCATCCGTGATTCGCTCTCCCGCGGGCGTCGACTCGTTGGCTTTTTATCATCGCCCCACCGTATCGTCCGCTGCGAGCGAGGCCGAACGTGCTTCGAACCTTCTGCATCGGCTCGCACGTGGTCAGCGCGAGGGCATCGCGGTGGGGTACGTTCCACTCGCCGCTGCGAAGCGGGATATTCGGGAGCTCTGCAGCGTTAGCGAAACCCACCGGCTCACACTACCACAGGCCAACTGGGGAACCATCAAGGTCGGAGCGGGGACGCCACCCGTCCGGATACGCGAGGGGTGGCTCTCCGTCATTCACGGCGTCGACGAACTCGAGCATCCCAGTGGAGCGGCATTGTTGCGCTACTGCGCCGGGATCATCATCCATGACGCCGCACGGCTCGATCGTGTAATCTTCCGATCGCCCGAACCGCTCTTCGTGCCCGAAGTACCCGGTGAGATTCACGGCACCATCGGTCACGTCGTCTTTCCGTCGGGGATCGACGTACGGGAAGAACGCGTTTTTGATATCTACTATGGGATGGCCGACTACGCAATCGGTCGCGGCCGCCTGACATTACATCCAGCCGAAACGAGAGCTGCATAGATTGAAAAAGCTCATCGTCTTTGATTTGGACGGCACGCTCGCGGAGAGCAAATCGGCGATCGATGCCGAGATGGTCACGCTGCTATCTACGCTGCTCGATGTGGTCAAAGTAGCGATCATCTCCGGTGGCGCCCTCCCGCAGTTTCAAAAACAAGTCCTCGCCCATCTTCAGCAGAGCGATCGCCTCAAGAATCTTTCACTTCTTCCTACATCGGGAACGAGTTTCTATCAATATCAGCGTGACTGAAAGAGACTCTACGCTGAAGAGCTCCCCGAAGCGCAAAAACACAACATCATCGCCGCACTCAACGACACGGTCGCCGCATCGGGCTTTCGGCCTCAACGAACGTGGGGAGAGCTCATTGAAGACCGCGGAACGCAGATCACCTACTCTGCGCTGGGACAGCAAGCTCCTCTCGAAGAAAAGCAACGCTGGGATCCCGATTTTTCGAAACGGAAAAAACTCAAAGCCGCGCTCGACCTGCTCCTTCCGGCCTTCTCCGTTCGATTGGGAGGATCGACATCGATCGACGTCACGCTTCCCGGTATCGACAAAGCATACGGAATCCGGAAATTGCGGGAGATTCTCGGCGTCGCGATCGACGAGATGCTCTTTATCGGAGATGCGTTATTCCCGGGCGGGAACGACTATCCGGCGCGAGAAGCCGGCGCCGTTTGCATCCAGGTGCGGGATCCACACGAAACAAAACGCGTCATCGAAACCATCATCGCGCTGAGTGGGTGGACGCACGCCTTCGTGCCCTTTACATTCTTTAGGCACACCCGTAAGTCGTTGTAGCGAATTCCCTCGACGTCGAGCACGATATCGATGCGACGGCCAACGACGATGCGGCCGTTCGGCAAAGCGCCGTTCCAATCGACGCCGAAATCATAGCGATCGATGCTCGTGGTGCCGGTAAACCCGGCGCGCTCCTTGGGCCCTTTATCGACGCCATCTTCCCACCACGGGGTCTGCCACGTTCCGAGATACCGTACCGCCAGGAGCACCGGGAGCGTCACAGACCGAATCGTGAGATCGCCGGCGACGTCGAAATCCGTCGGTCCGATCTTTGCGACCTTCGTGCTCGCGAACCGAATGCTCGGATATGCCTCGCAGTGAAGTAAGTCCGCACTCCGTAAATGGTCGTCGCGCGTGGGTCCCCCGGTCCAGCAGGCTCGCGCATCGATCGTCGATTCGACCGCCAGCTCTTCAGGGCGACGCGGATCGAATTCGATCTCGCCCTCGACGTTCTTGGACGATCCGCGAACCCAGGTCACCACCTTCCTCGCTCTATATCATCCCTTCGTCTTTTCGCTGCACAATCACTCGTTCGAGGCGCCGATCCGGAACGACCCACATCGCCGCGACAACGACAAAGAGCACGTCGGAAATAAATGGCGCTAGAAACGCTAATCCGATCGCGCAGATGTAAATCGCCAGCGAGGCTTTTCCCTTCAGATCCGATTCGACAGCCTTTGCGAACGCGGTGCCCCTGCCGTTGACGGCGACGAGCGCATTCTGCAGCAACCTATAGCCGAGTGCATCGAGAAGTAGCAGCGAAGCATACAACGCGGTCGGAATTGCCGCGGTTGGATTTTTCCCGAGCCAACTTGTCGTAAACGGAATCAACGAGAGCCAAAACAACAAATGAAGATTCGCCCACATTGCACGGCCGTCGATCGTTTCGGCCGCCCGCATCATGTGATGGTGGTTGTTCCAGTAGATGCCGATAAAAACGAAGCTCAGAACGTATGCGGCAAACGTCGGTGCGATCGACTGCAACGATGCCAGGCTCGTCCCGCTCGGCGGCTTCAATCCTAACACCATAATCGTAATGATGACGGCCATGACCCCGTCGCTGAACGCCTCGACGCGTGATGCATCGGTCGAGAATGGCGAGATGCCTTTGGGGCGCTCGGTCGTACTCATGCCGCGATCTCCTTTATCGATGCCAACGATGCCATGATCGGCGAACCAGAGAATCGTTCCCAAGAAGGCGAACGCCCTTCAAAGCAAGCAAGCTATTGTCGATTTTTTCGGCTCGACAATCCTTTCTTAATAGATGCTTGGTAGAGTAGGGCATTCGCACACGTCTCTTCAGGAGGAAGGCATGACCCCACGCTCGGAGTTGCGAGCCGGCCTTCGAATCCTTATTCTCTCCGCCGTTTTCGGCGTCTCTCTCTCTGGATTCGGCGCCCGCGCTTTTGCGGCCACCACCCCGTCACCCTCGCCCTCGCCCGCCGCGTTACGCACGATCATACGCGTGCGCGCAAAAGCAAACCGCGCATCGCGGTCGCGCAGACAGCAATACCTTTCGCCGTTTAGCGGCTCGGTGATCGGGCGTAATGTTATTAAGCACGCAGGCCCGATTTCAAGCATCCAGAGCATTTTGAATAGCTCTCCGAGTGTCGAGGCCTTTTCGTTCGGCGGCTCCGGGCTCGTCCGCACGCATCTTTCGTTCCGCGGATTCAATGGCGGTCAATTCGGCGAGACGCTCGACGGCGTTCCCCTAAACGGCCTCTTCAACGGCGGCGTCACCAATTCGGCGTCGCAGCGAAATGCAACGGCCTTCGTTACGCCGTTGGTCGAGAGCGTCAATGTTTATCGTGGCGTAAACGATCCCGCACATACCTCGATCGATTCACTCGGCGGTAGTGTTGCCTACCATCTCCTCGACCCAGCCTTCAAGCGCTCCTTCGGCATGGTCTATAACGCCGGCAGCGGCGGCGACGCAATCTTCAATACCGGCGCCAACGCGGCGGGCGTTCGTGCGGTCGTCGGCACCGGAACCGGTTATTACCGTGGCTTTCAAAATAACGTTCCCGATTGGAACCATTATATTTACGGGAATCTCATCGTCCCGGTATTCCGCCATTCCGGTTTTTTACGTTTCATCTATAACGACGATCGCAACAACGGCTACGTGCCGCACGACGTTCCGAACGACGCCATTCCGGGCGCGTCGATCGCGACCAACGGTATTGCCTTCCAGTGGCCGGTCAACCAGACCTATTCGTACAACGTCGCGCATACGAATCTCGACCTCGTCGATTTCGTCAAACAATGGAGCCCGGAGGTTGCGACCCGTCTTACATTTTTCCGCTACCTCACCGATTATTCGCGGTCTTCATATACCGATCCGACAATATCGTATCTGCCAAATTCACCGTCCGCACCGACGTTCGCACAGGGTTGGATGAACGGAACGATTTCTTCGAATCCCGCCGATTTTGCATATCATCTCTACCACAACAGCGACCAACGCCTTGGCTTTGTCGCCCGTTCGACCTTTTACACCTCGTCAAAAAACACGTTGAAATTCGGCTGGCAGTACGTGCACGGGCACGAAGAGAGCGCCGAGTACTGGGGACCGACGCTTGGCTTCGTTCCCCAAAACACCTATAACGACGCATGGTATCAGCCGGGAAACCGGAATTCTATCGTGCAGTATGCCGAAGATACCTATCGCGCTGGCAAGCTGCTCGTCGAGCCGGGCTTACGTTTTGATTCCGTGACCACCCAGAGCCTAACGCCCTACGTTGGGTACTTCTACTCCCAAACATTTAGCGTTGGCAACTCTTATGCATTCTTCGAGCCATCGCTCGGCCTGCGCTATCGCTTTGCGAAAAATCTCGTCGCCTACCTCGGGACCGGAACGGCATTCAAGCCGCCGGAGATTAGCGCATACTATAACGACTGAC
>JABEUW010000172.1 GCA_013043945.1 Vulcanimicrobiota bacterium
CGTACCGCCCGCCGAAGCACGCACATTCGGCGGCAACGAACACACCTTCATGACGCGACGATTCGACCGCCGTGAATCGGGAGCGCGCATTCATTTTGCATCGGCGATGACGCTGACCGGGCACACCGATGGCGACGACGCAACCTCGGGTGCGAGTTATCTCGAAATAGCCGAAATCATCATGTCGCAAGGCGCCGCGCCCCGCGAAGACCTTCTCGAACTTTGGTCGAGAATCGCCTTCAACGTCATGGTTTCGAACACGGACGACCATCTTCGCAATCACGGGTTTTTACTAACGCCGGATGCCGGCTGGCGCCTCTCGCCGGCCTACGATATGAACCCGGTTCCCGGCTCCACCGGGCTCTGCCTCAATATTAGCGAAAGCGATAACGCGCTCGATCTCGAGCTCGTGCGATCCGTCGCGCCATATTTTCGGATGAGCGATACGCAAGCAACGGCGATAATCGATCACATCGCGACGCAGGTGCGCGGCTGGCGCGAGCTAGCGAATTGGGTGGGGCTTTCTCGGAGCGAGCAAGACGACATGGCGGCGGCATTCCACACTGCGTAATGCGCGCGATGCAAGACAAAAGGAGAGCTGTAGCCATGAACTTACGTTGCAATAAAATTCGTTAACTTAGAGCGGATCCAACGTAGACGTTCCGGGACAACCTAACCGAAGCGGCAGGGCAATGGCGTTCGTGCAAAAGCGCACGAGCAAGAACCGGCAGGGGCAGCGCCGACTCCAAGCCCCTCGGGGGGGGGGTATGGGCCAGCCGACCCATGAGCCCATCTTCGCTCGCAACTACGCCAACCGGTTGGACGCGAGAGGACCGGGCGACCCGGGCACTCATAGCCGATCACGGAAACTTCGCATTCGGTGAGAAACATTGCATATGTCGGTAATCATTAACATATACGGTAACTTTCGGTATCGTCGAGAAACCTTGTTGCGCCGAGATCACCCCTTGGCTATGATGTGGCGATGGAGCGCATTTCGAACCCCTTTGCACCCGGCGCCGGCGCCCCGCCGCCGGAGATGGCTGGCCGCGAGGGTATCGTCGAGGACGGGATCGTCAATATCGAGCGCAACAAGCGAGGGCTTCACGAGAAGCCGCTCTTGATCTCCGGGTTACGCGGCGTCGGAAAGACCGTCTTGCTTCACACGTTTCGGGTTTACGCCGAGGATCACGACTACGGCGCAACCTTCGTTGAAGCAAGCGAGAAAGGGGGATTCCTTCGCTCGCTGGCCCAGGAACTCTACCCGAGCCTCGCCGCGCTCCGGCGAGGCTCGCTGAGCGACCTTGGGAAGCGTGCGGCCGCGGCGCTGAAGAGTTTTTCCGTTGGTGTCGGTCTTGATGGTAAATTGAGTTTTGATGTCGGAATCGGTCTTGATGAGTACGACCACCAGTATGCGAACACCGGTGATTCGGCGACCGACCTGCGGCGAGTTCTCATTGCGCTCGGCGAAGCCGCCAAGGAACGCAAGACGGTGCTATGCATCGGCATCGACGAGCTACAGTATCTCAATAAAGAGGAGCTACGGGGAATCATTTCAGCCACGCAAGCGATCGCTGCGCGGAAGTTGCCGGTTGCAATTTTCGGGGCGGGGCTGCCGAACGTTCAAGGGCTCGTTGCCGATGCAAAAACCTACGCCGAGAGGCAGTTCCATTTTGCGAGCATCGGCTCGCTGTCGCTCGATGAGGTTCGTTGCGCAGTTGAGGTGCCGATCGAGCGGGCGGGCGCGGTCATTACGCCGGGAGCGATAACGAAGCTTGCCGAGGTGACGCAGGGCTACCCATATTTCGTTCAAGAGTGGGCGCACGATACATGGAACGTGGCTCGCAAGAGCCCCATTGTTGAAGGTGATGTCGTCGAGGCAACTGCAGTCGTGCTGCAACGACTGGATCGCGACTTCTTCCAGGCGCGCCTATCGCGGTTGACGCCGCGCGAAGTCGACTACGCATACGCATTGGCGAAACTTGGGCCGGGCCCACATTCCACCGAAGAAGTCGCGGCGTCATTTGGCTCGACGTCATCGTCGTGCGCGGGGCTCCGAGCGCGCGTGATCCAGAAGGGGGCGATTTTCAGTCCGAAGACCGGCGAAACGCAGTTTACCGCTCCGCTCTTCGACGACTTTCTTCTTCGAACGCAGCACCCAGCGGGGAGGCGCGCCCCCGCGAAAAAACGGAATTGAAAGTAGCTTCGTGTAGACGGCGATCAAACGGGGTTGACTCGGCGGATCCAAAATTTTTACCGCGCGGCTAGAAGATCGTCGCTGACGCGGAAAACACCCTTAATGCACTTGTGGTCGCGTACGGCAATCTGAATGTGCGTCTTCTCCATGAAGTTCGCTTTCACGTAAATCGGATCGCCTTCGATGAATACGCCCTTCACCGATTGGAATGGCTCGGCCCCTGGAACCTTTTCGTGGATATGGTGGAGCCAGTTGATAACGGCGCAATCGAGTTCAGGGCGCGCACCTTTGGCCTCGTTCGTCGGTAGCGTCTTTCCCGACGAACGGCTCTTTAATGCGGGAACCGCCCGGTCTCTTCGAGCGCTCGACGGCCCACTCAAGACCTCGCCTCGGATCGCTCTCCCAGAAGTAAATGCCCGAGCCGAGCCAGTCGTAGACATTAGCGCTCTGTTTGAACTTCTCGCCTGCCAGCAGCGCCTCTCCCACGGATTTGTCGCATCCGTGAAACCCGAGCACAAATGCAGGTGCAAGTCTGTGCAACGGTTAGCTACTGCGCTTAATGTATCCGGTCTTGGTCTTCTTCAGAATCCCGGCTTCGCACAGGGCGCGCAGCGCGGCCGACTTCGACACGGTCGAACTCGCCGTAACTTTTTCGGCGGCAGCCTTGAATCGCTTGAGGGATTCGGTTTCTTTGAGTTCGGTCATCGTGTCTCCTAAAGCCGACCCTTGGCTGGGCGCGGCTTGCTTCCAGCAGTATGCACTATCCGCGGCAGGTTGTCCTGTGCTTTTCCAACCGTGGTGGGAACGGCACCCTGGATTTGGCCCCTTTCCGGGATCGCGTTCCGGCTCGTGGTGCATGAAGGGGTCTTCAATGGTCACAACCTGAGCATTCGCTGGTGTCGAGGCGCCCAGCTTTGCCCGAAGGACAACGCGCTAGGATGTGGTGGGTTTTTCTGCGCCGCGTCCGCCTAACGCAGTGCTTTTTTATCTTTTTTAAAGAAAGCAGGCGCACGGTTTGTACGCCTGCTTTCCCGACTTTGGCCTTATGTAGCAAGGCTTGCCGACCTATTTCGAGGCCGCTCTCAACTGACGTAACTCTTGCCAATCAAAACGGAATTTCGTCGTCGAGATCCTCATGCGCAAAGTTGTTCGCGGGCGCAGCGTTTGCAGCCGGGCGCGAATACCCGCCGCCGCCTTCGTGCGCATCATCGCCGCCCATGCCCTGCGGGCGCGAGCCGAGCATCTGCATGTTGTCGATCACCACTTCGACGGCTTTGCGTTTCACGCCGTCCTTGTCGTCGTACGAACGCACGACGAGCCGCCCCTCGACCAGGCAGTTGCTGCCTTTCTTGAGGTAGGTGTTGCAAGTCTCGCCGAGGCGATCCCAGGCGACGATGTCGACGAACGTGACTTCCTCTTTGTTGCGCGGGTTATTCACCGCCAACGAAAATTTCGTCACGCTTTTGCCGCCCTGCAGCGCGCGCTGCTCGGGGTCGCGGGTCAGGTTCCCGACGAGAATAACGCGATTATACGATCCGGCCATGATGCATCTCCCCTCGCTCGAAGCGCAGCGCGCCCCGAGTCAACGTGTACGAGCGATTCTCTCGCGCTCCTGTGCCAGGTGCCTGGCACTATGGAACGCTAGTTGCGGTCGCTCGGGTATTCGGTGGTCTGGGGGGCGGCGGCGCGTGCAGCCATCGCGGCCATCGCCGCAAGCATGCGCTTATCGAGACGAACCACCAGGGCGCGCATCACATCTTCATGGAGACCGAGCTGGCGCTCGAGTTCGTGCGAGGCAGGCGCGGTCGAGCGGAACTGCATCGTCACGTACGAGCCCTCGCGGAGATCGTCGATCTCGTAGGCGAGGCGCTTCTTTCCGAGCTTTTCGGTAGCGACGATTTCGCCGCCCTGTCCCTTGATGATCTCGGAGATCGCTTCCGCGCGCGCGTCGACATCGGCCTCTTCCAGCGTGGGACGTAAGATGTAAGTCACTTCGTAGTCGTTCATAATTTCCTTCTTCGGACACCTCGGCAGGCGAGCGCCCGTCGCATGGTGGCCCCCCGCATCGAGGCGGCGAGCAGTGGAGCGGCGCCTTAGGGCACCGCCGGACAACCCCAAGAGTCTATCACGCGAAAGCCTCCCA
>JABEUW010000173.1 GCA_013043945.1 Vulcanimicrobiota bacterium
ACGATCGAAGTGCACATTCGCTTGGGCGTCGACCCAAAAAAGAGCGACCAAACCGTTCGCGGCACGGTGCTCTTGCCTCACGGCACGGGGCGCATGGTTCGCGTGATCGCATTCGCGAAGGGCGATAACGCTCGTGCGGCGACCGAAGCGGGCGCCGATCTCGTCGGCGACACCGAGCTGATCGAAAAGCTGAAGGCCGGTTTCACGGAGTTCGATGTCGCGGTTGCGACCCCCGATATGATGGCCCAGGTCGGTAAGGAATTGGGGCGTATCCTCGCGCAGAAAATGCCGAACCCCAAGGCCGGCACCGTCTCGCCGAATATTGCCGCTGCGATTCGCGATATCAAAGCGGGTAAGGTGGAATTTCGCCTCGACAAGACCGCGATCGTGCACACGATCGTCGGCAAGGCGGCCTTCGACGAAGCGCAACTCGCCGAGAACGTTACCACCCTCCTCGATGCGATCGTGCGCGCGAAGCCTGCCTCTTCGAAGGGCACCTATCTGCGGAGCATCACGCTCGTCAGCACGATGGGGCCCGGCGTCAAAGTCGATCCCAATCGGGTGAAGGCGACCGCCTAAGCGTCGAGCCGATCCACGTGACCGGTTGCAAGGTCGTAGGTTCCACCTACGACCTTGAGTTTTTTCTGGGCGACTGCGTCGGCGACGATCGATGAGGTTCGGAGAATCTCCGCAACGGTCTCGCGGACGTTGTGCCGAACCGCCGCGTCGATCCATCCCTCGTCGCGACGCGTCGCGCGCGCGATCGGCGTGAGCCGATCGACGATGCGTTGAATCGTTCCCGGAGCGGGCGCGCCCGCTTCGAGAAATTGAACGGCGGCGGTCAGCGCACCGCACGAGCTATGCCCGAGAACGTAGACGAGGCTCGCGCCGAGCACCGCGATGCCGTATTCCAGGGAAGCGAGGCCATACTCGTCGATAAAATTGCCGGCAACGCGAATGACGAAGAGGTCGCCGGCCGGGCGATCGAAGACCGTCTCGACTGGAACGCGAGAATCCGAGCAGCCGAGAATGACCGCGAAGGGATACTGCGCCGAGGCGAGCTCCACGCGGTGGGCGCTCTGCGTGCCGAAGTTTGGGCGCCCTTCGGTAAAGCGCTGGTTGCCGGCGGCGAGCTCCGCGAGTGCCCAATCGGGGGTCATCGCTCGTGCGCGTTCCTCAAGGTCCATCGTCTCGTCCATTCTTCCTTGCGTGGGAGCAGGGGCCTGTGATAGGATACGGGCGGCTCCAAAGACCGTAGGTCCCCCAGACGGGGGGTAATGCCGTAGAGGCGCCTACAGTAGGACGTGAACTCCGATGATGTCCCGCGAGATTCCTCTCGCGCCAGATTCGCGTGGAAGCGCCCTCCGGACGGATGGAGCGCTTTTTTACTGTATCTCATCAGGAAGCAGAGCGTTATGCCAACCGCACGCAAAGAAGCCTCGGTACGAGAGCTGCGCGACCGGCTTGCCGGTGCGCAGAGCGTGTTCCTTACGAATTACCAAGGTCTCACCGTCGACGAGATCACGAAGCTCCGCACGGCGCTTCGCCCGGACGGCAGCACCTATGCAGTCGTAAAAAACACCCTCTTCAAAATCGCCGCCGACGGCGAACTCGCTTCGATGTTCGAGTCGTACCTTCACGGTCCGACCGGCGTCGTTTTCGCGGGTCTCGATCCCGTCGCTCCGGCGAAAGCGCTCAAAGAATTCTCCGACAACGTCAAAACGTTAGAGGTGAAGGCTGCCTACGTCGACGGTAAATTCGTCGACGCCAAGCAGGTCGATGTGCTTGCAAAACTCCCGCCCAAGGCCGAACTCCTCGCGAAAATGGTCGGCTCGCTGGCAAGCCCGTTGCGCGGTCTCGTGACCGTTCTTTCGGGAAATCAAAGCGGCCTCGTTCGCGCCCTTCATGCAATCCGCGAGCAGAAACTCGCGCAATCCGGTTCATAAGAGAGGATATCAATCATGGCAGTTGCCGAAATTATCGATCATATCGACAAACTCACCGTTCTCGAACTCGCCGACCTGGTCAAGCAGCTCGAGGAAAAATACGGCGTTAGCGCCGCCGCACCGGTGGCGATGATGGCCGCTCCGGCCGCCGCCGCTCCGGCCGCCGAGAAGACCGAATTCGACGTCGTGCTCGCCGATGCGGGCCCCGAGAAGATCAAGGTCATCAAGGCCGTTCGCGAGATCACGAGCCTCGGGCTCACCGAAGCGAAGTCCTTCGTCGAGAGCGCTCCGAAAGCGATCAAAGAAGGCGTCGCCAAAGACGAAGCCGAGAGCATCAAGAAGAAGCTCGAAGAAGCCGGCGCAAAGGTCGAAATCAAGTAGTTTCGACCCCATAGCAAGAAGAGGAGGCGCGACGCATACCAGCGTTGCGCCTCTTTTTTTTGTATCGTATCGTCCACAGGAGTCTCCGCCGATGCCGCAACCCTCAGCCCCGCCCGCACTGACCATCGTTATTTACGTCGCCGCGTTTGCGTTGGTGCTCTTTCGTATGTCGCGCCCGCAGCGAATTAGCACGGCGCGGCTCTGGGTCGCCCCGAGCCTGCTGGCGTTTGTCGGTATATGGGCGATCTATGCCGAGCAATCACTTGCCCCCTCGCCGACCTGGGAGCTCGTCGTTGCGGTACTGCTCGGCGTAGCGTTGGGGGTGCCGCTCGGTTTCCTTCGCGGCGCCCACACGCCGGTTCAGGCGACGAAAGATCCGGGGGTTATGATGTTGGGGTCGGCGCTGGTGCCGGCATTGATCTACGTGACGGCGTTTGCCGCGCGCCTGATCTTGCACCTCATCTTTCCGCTCGGCAGCGTGATCGGTGCCGTCGTCGGCGACGCTCTCCTCGCTTTTGCCGTCACGTTCCTCGCCGTGAGCTACTTCGCGATCTATCGCAAATTCATCGCCTTAGAAAAATAGAAACGGCGTCGCAAAAAGCGACGCCGTCGTAGGAACGTTCCCGTGTTTTTTTAGTGAACGAGGAATCCGACGAGTAAGAGTGCGACGATATTGAGCACCTTGATCATCGGGTTAATCGCCGGGCCGGCCGTATCTTTGTAGGGATCCCCGACGGTGTCGCCGGTGACCGCCGCCTGATGAGCGATCGATCCCTTACCGCCGTAGTTGCCTTCTTCGATGTACTTCTTGGCGTTATCCCACGCGCCGCCGCCAGTCGTCATCGAGATGGCGACGAAGAAGCCGGTCACGATCGAGCCGACGAGAATGCCGCCCATTACCTGCGCGCCCGTCGTGCCTTGTAGAACGTTAAAGACGGTGAGCAGGACGACGATGACGGGGACTCCCACCGGAATCAACGCCGGAACGATCATTTCTTTGAGTGCGGCCGCAGTCACGATACTCACGGTCGTCCCATAGTCGGGTTTTTGCGTGCCGGCCATGATACCGGGCATCTCGCGGAATTGGCGACGGACTTCTTCGACCACCGCACCACCAGCTCTGCCGACCGCTTCCATCGAGAGCGAGGCAAAGAGATAGGGAAGCAGACCGCCGAGGAAGAGGCCAACGAGGACGTACGGATTGCCGATGGTGAAGAGATTCGCAACGCCTGCGGCGCACGAGGGATCGCTGCCGACAGCGCATGAGTGTTTGATGAGTTCCTGGAGAAACGCCGCAAAGAGCACCACGGCAGCGAGTGCCGCCGAGCCGATCGCGTAGCCTTTGGTGACCGCTTTGGTCGTGTTCCCGACGGCATCGAGTGGGTCGGTGATATCGCGAACTTCCTTCGGCATCTCCGCCATCTCGGCGATACCGCCGGCGTTATCGGTGATCGGTCCGAACGAATCGATCGCGACGACGATACCGGCCATCGAGAGCATCGACATGACGGCGATTGCCACACCGTACAGGTTGGCGACGCCATACGAGACGAGGATGCCGGCGACGATAACGATCGCGGGAAGCGCGGTTCCCTGCATCGAGACGGCGAGCCCGGCGATCATATTGGTCGCGTGTCCGGTTACCGAGGCCTTCGCAATACGTTGTACCGGCGAGAATTGCGAGCCGGTGTAGTACTCGGTGATGAAGGTAATCAGGCCCGTAACGGCAAGCCCTACGAAGGCGCTAATGACGATCGCGGTCGGGCTCACGCTGCTTCCAGAGAAGACGTTCTGCGCGAGGAAGTAGATGCCGACCAACGAGAGGACGCTGGCGACGACCATGCCGCGATAGAGCGCGCCCATGACTCTGCCTTTGACGACCGTGCCGAGCGTGACGGCGAAGACGCCGACGATCGAGGCGACGATCGATACCGCGCCGATGAGCAGCGGGAAGGTCGGTGCTCCTGGAAGCGAGGCACCGAAGACGAGGTTGCCGAGCAACATTGCCGCAACGGTGGTAACGCAATAGGTTTCGAAGAGATCGGCGGCCATACCGGCGCAGTCGCCGACGTTGTCTCCGACGTTGTCGGCGATAACCGCCGGATTGCGAGGATCGTCTTCAGGGATGCCTGCCTCGACCTTCCCGACGAGGTCGGCGCCGACATCGGCGGCCTTGGTATAGATGCCGCCGCCGAGACGTGCGAAGACCGAGATCAGCGAACATCCGAAGGCGAGGCCGACCATCGCGTTGAGCGAGGTCGTAACGTCGCCGTTATTGACCTGGAGAAGAATGCCGTAGTAACCCGCTACTGCGAGCAGGCCGAGCCCGACGACGAGCATGCCGGTCACCGCGCCGCCGCGGAAGGCAACGGCGAGGGCAGGGGCCATGCCCCCACGAGCGGCTTCGGCGGTACGAACGTTGGCGCGTACCGAAACGAGCATGCCGATAAAGCCGGCGGCGCCCGAGAGAATCGCGCCGATTAAAAAGCCAATCGCCGCCTCTTTGCCAAGCGTTGGGGCAAAGGCGATGACGATGGCCAGAACGACCGCGACGATGGCAACGGTCGTATACTGGCGTTTGAGGAAGGCCATCGCGCCCTCCTGAATCGCGGCGGCGATCTCCTTCATGCGGTCGTTGCCTTGGGGGCGCGAGAGGACCCAGAAGATGAGGGCGATGCCGTAGAGCACCGCGAGGACGCCGCCGAGCAGGGCAATCAGGATCGCTAGCTGTGTGGTCACATTGCTTCCTTTGAATCTTAAAGAAGAGAGCGCGGAAAACGGGGCCCCGGACCGACGGCACGGGGCGTTGTTAGAGTGGTCGCTCGGCCGCTACGGCGGTGCGAGCCGGGAGTCCTCCCTTTACGCGCCGGGGCTCTCCTCGGCGCGCTCGAGAAAGCGTTGATGAGACTCGGCGATGACGCGACGGGCGCTTGCGGCATCGTGCCAGCCCACGACCCGCGTCTGCTTGCCTTCGAGGAGCTTGTAGCTCTCAAAGAAGTGCGAGACTTTTTTGAGCAGGTGGGGGAATATCTGCGTGAAGTTATGGATTTCGTCGAAGGCCGGTTCCCCGACCGGAACGGCGAGCACCTTGTCGTCCTCTTTGCCTTGATCGAACATCTCGAGCAAGCCGATCGGCCTTGCGGCGACCAAGCAGCCGGGGAAGGTTGGTTCGATCGTCAAGACGAGCACGTCGAGCGGGTCGTCGTCGAGCGCGAGCGTCTGTGGAGCGAAGCCGTAATCCCCGGGGTAATGGATCGCCGAATGAAGGACGCGGTCGAGGCGAAAGATATCGAGCGCCTTGTCGTACTCGTATTTATTACGCGATTTTTCTGGGATCTCGACGACCACATTGATCTCTTCGGGGGCGCGCAGGCCGAGCGGAAGATCGAGATAGTTTCTAGGTTTACGATCCTTCATCATACTCCCCGAGGTTCTTGTCGGTGACAAGCGCTACCTGGAACGGAGTGACGCGGGTGCGGCGCGAATGGCAGCAACGATGATCGAGTCGACCGACCTGCTTATCGTTGGCTGCGGTCCTGCCGGTGGCGTTGCCGCCCGCGAGGCGGCATCACGCGGGTTGCGCGTCGTGGTGCTGGAGAAGGACGCGGTCGTCGGGAGCAAACGCGTTTGCGCCGCCGGCCTACGGCCAGGCTTCTGCGGAGAGTTCGATCTCCCGGAGTCGTTGGTTCATTGTAATACGCCTCGACTCGCGCTCTTCGACCCCTTTGGAGAAGAGCACGCCGTGCGTTTCGGTCCCGGACATACATCGACGCGCGAGGAGCTCGATGGGACCATCGCTGCGCGAGCCGCCGAGGCCGGTGCGGAGATCCGCACGAACGCGCTTTTTCGCGAGCTCTCCTCCGAAGGAGACCGCACGCTCGTCGAATATGCCGACACGGAGCGTGGCGAACGCCGACGCATCCTCGCACGGCACGTATTTCTCGCGCAGGGATCGACGGCAAAGTTAGAGCGTCTTCCGCACTTTGCATTTTCGGGTTGGTCCTCGGGATTGATGACGACCTTACAACAACGCTGGTATCTCGCGCAGCCTGCAGCGCCGATCGCCTACGAGACGCTGGAGCTACACTACTATCCGGCCCGGGACGGTCGAACGGTGGTCGCATGGATGTTTCCCAAGCGCGATCATCTTGCAATCGGCTTAGGAATTACCGGTAAGGTCCCCGGCGCCGAACTTCGCGAAGAGCTCGACACCTTCGCCGCGCGAACGATTCGCCGCCTCGCTCCGGGCATCGAAGCGCGCGTGAAGCTCGAGGGGCATCTGCTCTACGGCGGGATGCCGCGCCCCAACGTTGGAGGCGGAGGGGTCAGCGTCGGTGGTACCGCCGCCGGACTCGTCGACGCAACCAACGGCGAAGGCATCTACGAAGCGGCGACGAGCGGCCGAATGCTCGCCGATCTCGTCTGGCGCTATCGCGACGACGCAACGCGGGCATCGGTTGCATACGCTCGCGCACTCCACGATCGGTTTTATGCGCGCCTCGCAAGGCGCGTGAAGCTGATCGATTTTTTGAGTCGTCGTCCGAAGCGTTTTCGGCTGCTCTTCGAGCAGTTTGCGGCGGCGCCGCGCTTTGCCGAACTCGTGGCAAACGAACGCTTCGATCGTACCTGGGCCGATCGCGTCTTTCTCTACGCCCAGGCGGCGCGCTTCGGGGCGAGATCGCTGCTTGCGTAGGTCGCGATGTCGGTAATGCCGATCACCCCGGAACAGTACGCTCGCTTGCGGGACACGATTCGCGAGCGTTTCGGTATTTATTACGATGACACGAAGCAGTTTTTGCTGCAGAGTCGGCTACAGACGCGACTTATTAAATGCCGGGTCGCCGATTTTGACGAGTATTATCGCTATCTCACGATCTCTGCCGACCGAGAAGCGGAGTGGGACGAACTCGCTTCGGTGCTTTCGAACAACGAAACCTATTTTTTTCGCGAGCGCGCCCAACTCGACGTCCTAGCGAGCGAAGTTGTCGACGAAGCGATAAAAAGTCGCCGCCGGCTCCGCATCTGGTCGGCAGCCTGTTCGACCGGCGAGGAGCCCTACACCATTGCCATGCTGCTCCTTGCCGGCGGCCGGATCGCTCCGTCGGAGATCGATATTAAAGCCGGCGATATCTCTCCGCGTGCGCTAGAGAAAGCGAAGACCGGCTTTTATCGCGAACTTTCGTTTCGCGCAACGCCGCCCGAGGTGATGGCGAAGAATTTTCGCCCCTTCGAAAGCGGATATTTCATCTCCGATGAAATCAAGCGTATGGTCGAGTTTTCTCGGGTGAATCTTCTCGACCAGCGTGCGGTCGCCGCCTACGGCCCGGCCGATGCCATTTTCTGTCGGAACGTCCTGATCTATTTCGATAAGCCGACGCAAAAACGCGTGGTTGAGAATTTTGCGAGGGCATTGCGCCCCAACGGATACCTTTTTCTCGGTCATGCCGAATCGATTATCAGGCTAACCGATCTCTACGAGCCAATCGTAACGCCGAAGGCGATCTATTATCGCCTGCGAGGTACCGATGGCGCGCGTTAAAGTATTGGTCGTCGACGATTCGGCGTTCATGCGCCAGGCGATCGTGAAGATGTTGGAGGGCAGCGAAGATATCGAGGTCGTCGCTACGGCGCGCAGCGGCGAAGAAGGGGTGACGCGGGCGGAAGAATTCGAGCCCGACGTCATCACGATGGATGTCGAGATGCCCGGAATCGGTGGGCTGGAAGCCGTTCGTCTCATTCACGAGCGGTCGCGCACGCCGATTATCATGGTGAGTGCGCTTACACGCGAGGGCGCGGAAACGACGTTCCGGGCCTTGGAACTCGGAGCGGTCGATTTCATTGCGAAGCCCGATAGCGTCTATGCCAACATTAAAGACGTGCAGCGCGACTTACTCACAAAGATTGCGCTTTTCGGTCGACGCACCGCTCGCCCCGCCGTCGAACGCCGAACGCCGGTATCCGCGCCGCTCTCCGCTCCGACGCAGCCGATTTTGGGAACGCCGCCGCGAGCCTCGCACGAATTTTTTGAATGCACGGCGATCGGGACATCGACCGGCGGCCCGGTCGCGCTCTCGAAAATCATCCCTGCGCTGCCCGCAACCTATCCGACGCCGATCCTTTTAGTGCAGCATATGCCGCTGGGTTTCACGCGGCCGCTCGCCGATCGTCTCAACGCGCAGAGCGCGCTTCACGTGGTCGAAGCCGCCGAAGGAATGATCGTTGCTCGGGGAACCGTTCTCGTCGTGCCCTCCGGCAAGCAACTTGAATTACGGCGGTCGTTCGGTGAGATCGTCATCGCGCTCCGCGACGACGATGGAAGCTCCTTGCACGTGCCGTCCGTCGACGTGCTCGCCTCGCAGACGGCGATGGCCTTCGGTTCCGGTGCCCTGGGTGTTATTCTCACCGGCATGGGGCAGGACGGCGTCAAGGGTTTGCGCGTTCTCAAAGATCGAGGCGGTTACGTCCTCGGACAGAACGAGGCGACCTGCGTGGTCTATGGGATGCCGCGTGCGGCGGCCGTAGCGGGGCTGGTCGATCGTGTCGAGCCGCTCGAACGGATCGCGGCGGCGCTGCTGGAGCTCACGCACCGCTCGTTTGGAGAGAGCGAGCGATGAGCGATCGTGCTGCGGGGCGCTATTGCATCGCTGGCGAGAGCTACTCGCGTGAAGAACTCATCCACAAGTATCTCCATCTGGTGAAATACGTCGCCGGGCGCGTCTCTTCAAATTTGCCGCCGAACGTCGAAATTAACGATCTGATCAACGACGGGATCGTCGGACTCATCGACGCCATCGAAAAGTACGACGATGCCCGCGGCGTGAAGTTTGAGACCTATGCGATTACCCGAATTAACGGAGCGATCCTCGACGCGCTTCGCTCGCTCGATTGGGTACCGCGTGCGGTGCGTCAACGGGCGCGAGAGGTAGAGCGAGCGATCGCCGAGTTGGAGGCAAAATTCGGGCGCGTTCCCAGCGATGACGAACTCGCCGCGCATCTCGGCGTTCCGAGACGAGAACTCGACAGCATTCTTCAACGCGTGCGCGGCACGGCGTTGCTCTCGCTCGAAGAATTTCTTCCCAACGAGCGTGGGTACGATATTCCGCTCGTCGATACGCTGCGTGACGACCTCGCCGATATCGGCGACGGCGTCGAACGCAATGAGATCGTTCAAGAACTCATCCGAGCGGTGGAAGCCCTGCCGCCTCAAGAGCGCACGGTCATAACGCTCTATTACTTCGAGGGACAGACGCTCAAGGATATCAAGGGAGCCCTCAATGTTTCGGAGTCGCGAGTATCGCAGATCCATGCCTCGGCGGTCATCCACCTACGGGCAGCGTTACGACGGTTGCGAGCGGACCTCGGTTTTCGCGAGGACGACCCAACGATCAAGCGAAAATATCTCAGGAAACCGAGTCTGGAGGCCGAAAACCTGAAGTAGAAGGAGCCTAAGAGGAGTAGAAGGAGCCTCGGGAAGGGAAGAAGGGGTTATGGCTATTCGGCCGGCCGATCTCCAACTCGCATACTTGGCTGCCCCGCAAAACGCGGCGATCGTGGCGAATATCGCCTTGGCTCCGCAGGCCGCTCAACAGGCTGCCGCACTCGCCTTCGCCCAGCAAGCCACCGAGCGAGAAGAATCGATCGCCGAGGCCGCAAACTCCGAGCACGAAGGCGCGGTGCGCGAACGTACTCAAGGTGAGAGCCGAGGCTTCTACCAAGCCCCCGACCGTCGCCAGGGCGGCGGAGCCGATGACGACTCCTCGGATGGCGGCGGAGAGCAACACTTCATCGACACGATGGCATAAGGAATCGTGGCGGGCATCGACCCGAGCGCGCTTGCCATGCAAGCCGTTCTCGCAGCCCAGACGGCGATCGCCGAAGCGACGCTCAACCTCGGCGAGATCGCGCAGAGCGTTGTCGCTCAGCTCAAGACCGGTGATATTCTCTCGGCGTTGGTATTGCCGCCCTCTGCCGGCGTCGACCACATCTCGCTCTTCGGCGAGACGCTTCCGGCGCAGTTGCCCCCGGGAATCGCGCCCGGCGATACGTTGGCGTTGCAAGTCACGGGTTTCTCCCCGACACAAATTTTCGTTCGAAATTTAGGCGCGATCGATCCGCAGAATCCCCCGGAGATCGCGAATGTGGAGATTCCCCCCGAGAGCGCTGCTTCACCATCGCAAGCGACGCTGATCGCGCGCTTACCGGCCGCAAGCGCACTCACGGCAGCGGAGCAATCCGGAAACGCGACGGCGGGCGCGGCGAGTTCGACTCTGCGATCCTCAATCGCCCCTCCCATCGAGGTTTTTGTCGCCGCTTCGGTGCAGCCGTCGCGTCGCGAGTTGACGCCCGCGCCTTCGAATTCCGGCGCTCCGGAGAGCGCGCTCACCGAGAGTTCGGCATCCGCTCGCGCAACGCAGGCGAATGCACCCGCTGCAAATGCAAATGCCGCGAACACCTCGGCATCGCAACAGTCGAGTGCGAATCCCACGATCGCATCGGAGCTCGAGGCGCGACTTGCGACCGCTCGCGGTGCGCGCATTCTGCCGCCGTCCTCCGAGGGGCGAGCGATCGCCGAGAACGCGCCCCCGACGACTCCGCAGAGCCCTCCTCGCGCTGCATCGCTCGATACGCTTCCACCACAGATCGCCGCACGAGCGCCGATTCCGCCGAGCAGCGAAGAAGAAGTCTTGCTCGCGCGGCTCAACATCCCGGCGACACCTGCGCTGCTCGCCGCCGCGCGCGTCGCTCAGGATGCGCCGGCGCGTCTAGCGGCAATCTTCGCGCGTGCCCAGAGCGCGCTCGGACGGTTCGTTTCGCAGCCCGTCGTGAGCACCGTGCGCAGCGCGATCGCGTTCGTGACGACGCTCGATCCTGCAAATCCCGTTGCATTGCCGCAACAACTCGCTGCCTACGTGCGCACGATTTTGGGCTCGACCGAAGGCGCGGTTGCAACGCTTGCCGAGAATCTTGCAGCGCTCGAACCCACCGGCGCGGGGAACGCCGCGGCCAATAGCGCGCCGCTTGTGGATGCTGCGGCATCCGCGGCACCTCCGGATTCCGCACATATCGTTGCGGCGATGCAGCGCCCGGGGGAGATCGTCGCAGCGACGGTTCCAACGGTCGCATCGCCGGCGCGTGAAGCTGCAGTCGTCGCAGCACAGAACGGCGTTAGCCAAGATATCAAGAGTGCGCTTATCGCGCTCGCTCGCGATCCGCAGAGCGCCGCGATCCCCGGGGCCGCGAGCGCCCTCAACGATGCCGTGACGGCGATTGCAGCCGCGCAGGTGCATCTGCTGGCCGCGAACGCCTCCGCCGATCCGCGGACGCTGGTGCTTCCGTTGCCCGTCTTCTTTCGCGAAGGTGGTGCGGCGACGCAACTTCGCATCGGACGAGAGGCTTCGGGCTCGAAGAAGGCAATGAATGCCGATAATTTCGCGCTCGGTTTTTTACTCGACACGAAGACGCTGGGAACCGTCGCCATCGAGATCGAGACGAGCGGCCGCGCGGTCAGTGTCAAGGTGAAGACCGAGCGCGATGGTGCGGCGAACCGTTTTCGCGATGCCTTCGGCGTGCTGCGAGATCGCTTTGAATCGTTACGGTATCGCGTCGCCACCATGCAGGCTGCCGTTGCTGCGCGAAGCATGCCCCCCGACCGAGGGATCAAAAAGTCGGAGGGATCTGCGCCGAAATCGCAGCTCGACGCGCAGGCATGAGCCGATTTTTCGATTTCCGGAAACGGCGCTTTACGCGCCCGGCCGCCGCGGCCTTACAGTACGATCCGCTCAAATCCGCTCCGCCGGTCGTGCTCGCTTCGGGGAAGGGGCGGGTCGCCGAGGAGATCGTGCGCATCGCCCGCGAGCGCGGCATTCCGCTCTTTGAAGATGCGGCGCTCGCCGAGGCGCTCTCGCGCCTCGAACTCAACGAAAGCATCCCCCCCGAGCTCTACGCCGTGGTCGCGGAGGTCTTGGTCTTCGTCTATCGGCTCGACGCACGCGGAGTCTAATCATCGAACAGGAGTTCGATAAATGTTCGCGAAACCGAGGGGCATGAATTGGATTGGTCGCCTCGGCGATCGCCTAAAAAAGGCCGGGAGAAGCTTCGCCGAGGTCCTCGCGCTCGGGCAGTCGGAGCGCCCGCTCGACGCGGAGTTCTGGGAGGAGTTCGAGGAAGCGCTGCTCGCCGCCGATCTCGGCGTGGGAACGAGCGAGCGGATTCTCGAGGGGCTTCGCACGGTTGCGCGCCAGGAGGGTTGGCGCACGGCAGATCGGGCGATCGAACGTTTTCGGCGCGATGTCGATCGTTTTCTCGATCTTCCCGGCGGCCCGATTCTCCTCGAGCATCAACCGACGGTCGTCCTCGTCGTCGGCGTCAACGGTACCGGCAAAACGACCAGCATCGGCAAGCTCGCCGCGCGTTTCACCGCGCAGGGGAAGCGCGTCCTGCTCGTCGCCGGCGATACCTTTCGTGCCGCTGCAGCGGAGCAGCTCGCAATCTGGGCGGAGCGTAGCGGCGCCCAAATCGTTCGTGGCCCGGAGAACGGCGATCCGGCGGCGGTCGTCTTCGATGGAATCACGGCGGGAATCGCGCGCGGCGTCGATCTCATTTTCGTCGATACCGCCGGGCGCTTGCAGACGAAGAACAATCTCATGGAGGAGTTAAAAAAAATCCGCCGCGTCACCGAGCGCGCCCTGGGACGAGCGCCGGATCGCACCTTACTCGTCGTCGACGCGACGACCGGTCAGAACGCGATCTCGCAAGCGATCCTCTTCAATGAAGTCACCCCATTGGACGGGCTCATCGTGACCAAACTCGACTCGACGGCGAAGGGCGGCGTCGTGCTCGGGGTCGTCGAGCGGATCGAACGCCCGATCGCCTACGTCGGCGTCGGCGAGGGCATCGACCAACTCGAGCCCTTCGATGCCCGTGAATTTGTCGAAAGTCTTTTTCAACCGCAATAACGAGTGCCACCCCCTTGGCAGAGTGCCTATCTAGAGTGAATGAAAGAACGGACCGCTTTTACCAGCATCGTGAAAAAGAAAGAGAGAACCGACATGGCCTCCCAAGATGACCGACAGATAGCCCTCGCCAATGCGCTCGCCCAGATCGAGCGGCAGTTCGGCAAAGGTTCGATCATGAAGATGGGCGAGATCCACGAACGGATGGCATACGACGTCGTTCCGAGCGGAAGTATCGCACTCGACCTTGCCCTCGGCGTCGGCGGTTTTCCGCGAGGACGTGTCGTCGAGATCTACGGTCCGGAATCGAGCGGTAAGACGACGCTCGCGCTCCACGCAATCGCGGAGGCACAGAAGACCGGCGGAACGGCGGCCTTCGTCGATGTTGAACACGCGCTCGACCCCAACTATGCCGCCGCGCTCGGCGTCGATCTCGACAATTTGCTCGTCTCGCAACCCGATACGGGCGAGCAGGCGCTCGAGATCGCCGAGATGCTCGTGCGCAGCAACGCGGTCGATGTCGTCGTTGTCGACTCGGTCGCGGCACTGGTCACGAAGGCCGAACTCGAGGGCGATATGGGCGACGCGCATGTCGGGCTGCAGGCGCGCCTGATGTCGCAAGCGTTGCGGAAGTTAACCTCCGCGATCTCTCGCAGTAAGTGCATCATGATCTTCATCAATCAGTTGCGCGAAAAAGTCGGCGTGATGTTCGGCAATCCCGAGACCACCTCGGGTGGTCGAGCGCTGAAGTTCTACGCCTCGATCCGTCTCGACGTTCGGAAACTTGAACAGATCAAGATCGGCCAAGAAGTCGTCGGGTCGCGCACCCGCGTGAAAGTCGTGAAGAACAAAGTCGCGCCTCCCTTCCGCCAGGCGGAGTTCGATATTACCTACGGCCACGGCATATCGAAGATGGGCTCGATTCTCGATATCGCGCTCGAGCGCAATATCGTCGGCAAGAGCGGCTCGTGGTACACCTATGGCGAGCAGCGAGTCGGGCAAGGACGCGAGAATGCAAAGAGCTTTCTCGAAGAGCATCCCGAGATCGCCGGCGAGATCGAAGGACGCATTCGCGAGGAACTCGCCGCCTTAACCTCGCGGAACGGCTCGGCGCCCGAAGCGGTCGAAGCGCCGATCGAGTAAATGCAGGCCTATGCGGCGGCGCTCGGGCTTCTAGCGCGGCGCCGCCTGACGGAAGCACAATTACGAACGAGGTTGGAGCGTCGTGGCTACGACGACGATGCGATCGGTACCGCCGTTGCACGGTGCAAAGCGGAGCGCTATCTTGACGACGCGCTCTTCGCCGCGCTCTACGTGGAGCGCGCGCGCGATGCGAAAGGCGATCGGCGTCTCGTCGGAGAGCTCGTGCGGCGTGGGCTCGACGCGCAGTGCGCGCAGCAGGCGGTTGCCGACGCCCCGCTCTGCGAACGCGATCGCTGCCTCGAAGCGCTCGCGAAGCTTCGTCGGGCACAACCGCGTGCGAGTTATCCGAGCCTTGCGCGATCGCTCGAACGGCGGGGATTCCCAGCCTCGCTCATCTACGCGATTCTCCGTGAAGCGGCGCTCCGCGACGGTGCGCTCGAGGGCATCGAGGCGACGCTTCGCTCCTAAGTGCAGCCTTCGCGTCACGGGCGACGCGGGCGGGCTCGCTTCATCCCTCAGTTCATCGCTCGCCCGCCCCGCATTGCCCGCGCCGCTCACGATACGCTGTTTCGCGAAATGCGCGCTCGCAGGTCGGTCCGGTACGCGCGTTCGCGACACGGGCGACGCGGGGCGGGCTCGCTTCATCCCTCAGTTAATCGCTCGCCCGCCCCGCATTGCCCGCGCCGCTCACGATACGCTGCCGCCAGCATTCTCGCTGGTTGGCACGCTTGCGTCGTCTACGTCGCGAGCCATGCGCGATGATGCACGCGAGCCGTTTGGCCCGGCGCGCGCAGCGAGCGATTAACTGAAGGCTTTAGCGAGCTGCGCGTGCCGGGCCGAACTGCAAACTATCGAGTCCGGTAATCGCCCGTGCCGCATCGCCCGCGCCGCTTACGGCCGTACGTTTCGTCGTGCCATCGCGACTCGTTGCGGCATGCGCGCTCGCAGCTCGGTTCGATACGAGCGTTCGCGTTACGGGCAACGCGGGGCGGGCTCGCTTCATCCCTGAGTTAATCGCTCGCCCGCCCCGCATTGCCCGCGCCGCTCACGGCCGTACGTTTCGTCGTGCCATCGCGACTCGTTGCGGCATGCGCGCTCGCAGCTCGGTCCGGTACGCACAGCGAGCGATTAACTGAGGGATGAAGCGAGCTGCGCGTACCGGACCGAGCTGCGAGCTATGCAACCTGACCGAACTGCGAGCTGCGCGTATCGGACCGAGCTGCGAGCTATGCAACCTGACCGAACTGCGAGCTGCGCGTACCGGACCGAGCTGCGAGCTATGCAACCTGACCGAACTGCGAGCTATGCAACCTGACCGAGCTGCGCGTACGCGACCAAAATGTTGCGCTCGTGTCGCGCTACCGGCGGGTCGGGGAATCGAACGCGATGTGATGAAGCGAACGGTGGTCGTTGCAGAAGATGATGAAGCGATTCGCGAATTAATTTTGCATCATTTGGCGTGCGAAGGCTTCGAAGGGGTTGGGGCATCCGATGGTTTGAGTGCGATCCGGAAGGTGCGTGAGGGCTGCGACCTCATCGTGCTCGATCTCGGGCTTCCGGGGCTCGACGGTTTTGAGGTGGCCCGTCGTGCGCGCGATATACGTGCGGGGCTGCCGATTCTCGTTCTCAGCGCGCGAAGCGGTGAGATCGATCGGCTCTTAGGCTTTGAATTAGGGATCGACGATTTCGTCGCCAAGCCGTTCTCGCCGCGCGAATTGGTTGCACGCGTGCGCGCGATTTTGCGGCGGCACGGGTTGGATGCAGAGCTTCCCGTCGATCGCGTTCTACGCTTCGGGGACTTGGAGATCGATGTTGCTGCGCGCGAGGTGCGGATGCGCGGGCTCGACCTCGCCTGCAAGCCGCGTGAGTTCGCGCTGTTATTGGAGCTCGCTCGAAATCCAGGCGTCGCAATCGCGCGCGAGCGATTGATCGACCGGGTCTGGGGCGCGGCCTTTGTCGGCGACGAACGAACGGTCGACGTGCACGTGAGTCGCTTGCGAGCGCGATTGGAAGGGCACGCACCGCTGCGCTCGACGTTGCGAAGCGTTCATGGTTTCGGATATAAGTTCGTGCCGCCGTAACGTGGAGCGTTGCGAACGAAACCCGGCCGCTCTCGCGGGGCTATTGCCGAGCGGCGGGCGCGTCCGCCCGCTGTTACTCTGGCGTCTCCCGGAGATCGGTGCGCGCGCGTTACGAGAAGGGCGCCGTCGCTCGCGATCGCTCGAGCGGCGCGCAGAGGAGCTCTTTCTCGAAGCCGCGCAGTCGTTGCTTCGAGCGGGCGACCGATTAGCGCATCGAGCCGACAGCGAGGAGTTCCTCGCCTATCTCGACGTGCGCGGCCGCTCCGGAAAGTCGCGTCGCGTCGCGCTCCCGGTCGATCTGCGTGGTGCGCTCGAACGTATCGCCGCCCGTTTGAACGCCCGACTCGATCTCCCCGTCGAGGTGGGATGGACCTACGTCGCTCCCGCCGATCTCGCTCGGGATCCGCATGCGGCACTGCTTGAGGCGCTGCAGCGCGGCGAACGCGAGCGAGAGCGCGTCGCCTTTCTTTCCGCGGTCGGCCACGAATTGCGCACGCCCCTGAGTTCGATTCGCGGGTATATCGAGACGTTGCTCGATGCGCCGCACGATGCTCCGACCGCTCGGCGATTTCTCGAAATCGCCCAATCGGAGGCGCTGCGAATGGCGCGCTTGGTCGATGGAGTCCTGGAGTTCTCGCTCCTCGATTGCAGCGCGCTCCATCTCGCGGATTCGTGTTGCGACCTCGTCACGGTCGTTCGCCGCGCGATTCGATCGTTAGAACCGGCCATCACGCATGCCGGTGCTCGCCTCGACCTCCGCGGAGCGGCGCGGCTCGATATCGCGCTCGACGAAGATGCTGCCATGCATGTCGTCCTCAACGTCATTCAAAACGCGCTCGTGCATGGGTCGCGTGGCGGCACGGTCATGCTATCGCTGGCGCGTTCCCGTCCCTTCGCGCGATTGCGCGTCGACGACGATGGGCCGGGCATTCCGCCCGAGCAGCGAGCGCGAATCTTTCAACGCGGTGCGCGCATCGGGGCGGGCGATGGCCGCGGCTTTGGGCTCGGGCTGGCTATCGTCGAAAGCATCGTGGCGCGCGTTGGAGGAGAGGTGCGCGTCGGCGATGCGCCCCTGGGCGGTGCCCGCTTTGAAATCCTTTTGCCGCTCCAAGCGGAGAAAGGTGGAGCGGAGTCGTAGCAGCCCGCACATGACGAGCGTACCATCCGACCTTCGGCGCAGCGAGCGAACGCTCGCGCTCGCGCGCTGCGTCGATCGAGAGTACGCCGCGAGCGTTCCAATTGCGATTGCCGAGATCGGCCCGGCGCTCTTCTTTCTCTCTGATTTCGTTCGCAACGTTGAAGTACCGTGCGAGATCGACTTTCTCGCGGTCGGCGGCGATGCCGCGGCTCGTCGCTTCACGACCGACCTCTCGCGCCCCATCGACGGGCGGGACGTCCTCATCGTCTGCGATCGAATCGACGACCTCGGTCGGATGCGCTTTCTGCTGGGAGCGTTGCGCGAGCGGGGGCCGCGCTCCCTTGCTCTGGTTTCGAGCGATCCGCTATCGCGCGCGGCGGTCGCGGCGCTCGGCGAGATCGCTATCATCGGCGAGGTGACGCCGTGATGCGGCGCGCGATCGCCGCGTTCTTCGCCATGCTGACGGTAGCGGCGATGCTCTCGACGAGCGGTAGCGCGCTTCAACTCCCGTCGATCGAGGCGGCGGCGACCGATTTCCGGAGCCCAAACGCGCACTTGCAAGAGATGTTTCGCGCGGCGCTGATCGATACGACGACGCTTGCCGAGTACGCGCCCGACGGTACCGCCTACGTGAAGACCGGGGATATTCCCGCCGAATGGCTGCGCGATGCGAGCGCGCAATTGCGCCCCTATCTGTTCTTTGCCAAGCAAGATCCCAGCGTGCGGAAGCTCTTGCGCGCGATCTTAGCGCGCATGGCGAAGTATATCCAGATCGACCCGTATGCCAACGCGTTTACGCTCGACTATCGCGTCTGGGAGCAAAAGTTCGAACTCGACTCGCTCGCCTATCCCGTAACGCTCGCGTGGAGTTATTGGAAGACGACGGGAGATACTTCGATCTTCACTCCCGATATGGAGAAGGCGCTCGAAGATATCCTTAACACGATGGAGCGCGAACAGGATCATCCCCGCGATTCGCATTACACCGAACCCGAGCTCGCCGACGGTGGGAAAGGGCGTCCGGTCGCCTACACCGGCATGATATGGACCGGCTTTCGTCCCTCCGACGATGCTTGCTATTACAACTATCTCATTCCGTCGGAGATGTTTGCGGTGGTCGCTCTCGGCGATATCGCCGACATCGAACGCAATGTTTATCGCAATGTTATCCTTGCCCGCTCGGCCGATGCCCTGCGCGATGAAGTGCAGCGGGGCATTCAAACCTACGGGCTCGTCTTCGTCCCAAAGTACGGCTACATTTACGCCTACGAAGTCGACGGTCTTGGGCACGCAATACTAACCGACGACGCCAATATTCCGAGCCTGCTCTCGGCTCCGTATATCGGGTACACCTCGAACGCCAACGTCTACTACCAAAACACGCGCCGCTTTCTGCTCTCCGACGATAATCCGTCGTTCTATTCGGGGCGCTACGCATCGGGTATCGGAAGCTTTCACACCCCCGACCATTGGATCTGGCCGCTCGCGCTAATCATGCAAGGGCTTACGGCTCGCTCGCAAACGGAGAAACAAGACGTGCTGAACGAGTTGCTCGCGAGCGACCCGGGCGACCACCTGTTGCACGAATCGTTCGATCCAAACGATCCCAAGCATTTTACGCGGCCAAATTTTGGGTGGCCCAACGCACTCTTTTCGGAATTTGTAATGACATCGTTTGAAGGAAGGCCGGAGATCCCGATGGGCAGCGGCGCAGATTTGGAGTTTCGCAGCCAATGAACGGAGCGATCGACGCGGTCCTCGGCATGCAATGGGGCGATGAAGGGAAAGGGCGCATCGTCGATTGGTACGCGCGCGATTACGACGTCGTCGCGCGTTTCGGCGGCGGTGATAATGCCGGCCATCGCATCGAGGTCGGCGCGACGAAGCTCGCGTTGCGCCTCGTTCCTTCCGCGGCTCTCCATCCGACGGTCGAACTCTTCGTCGGCTCGGGTTGCGTCGTCAATCTCGAAGGCGCGCTCGAGGAACTCGCACGGCTCGCCGAGGTCGGCGTCGATATCGAGCGCGTGAAATTCTCCGACCGCGCCCATATCGTTCTTCCCGATCACGGCGTCCTCGACCGAGCATCGGAGAGCGCTCGCGGTGACCAGCGCATCGGCACGACCGGGCGAGGCATCGGGCCGGCGTACGCCGATCGTGTCTCTCGCGTCGGTATCACGTTGGGCGAGACGCTCGACGAGCCTGCATTCCGCAGCCGCCTTCGAGCGATCCGCTCCGCGCACGAACGCACGACCCGGGATCCTTCGATCCTCCCCGATTTCGCGGAGATGGAAGAACGCTCGCTCATCGCGGCATCGCGCCTACGCGCTGCGATCGTCGATGGGGTGGCGTATATTCACACACGGCTCGCCGCCGGGAAGCGGATATTAGCTGAGGGCGCGCAGGGAACGCTGCTGGATATTTCCTTCGGGAGCTATCCGTACGTGACGTCCTCGCAGTGCACCGCCGGCGGCATCTGCACGGGGCTCGGCGTTGGGCCGAGCGCAATCGGCCGCGTCATCGGTATTCTGAAGGCCTACACCACCCGCGTCGGCGAGGGCCCCTTCCCCTCCGAACTTCACGACGCTGCGGGCGATCGTCTGCGCGAGGCGGGGCGTGAATTCGGAACGGTCACCGGGCGGCCGCGGCGCTGCGGATGGTTCGATGCCGTCGCAGCCCGTTACGCGGCTGCGCTTAATGGCGCGCATGCTGTCGCCTTGACGAAGCTCGACGTGCTCTCCGGGCTCGACCGCATCGGCATCGTCACCGGCTACCGCCGTGGCGCGAGCCTCGCCTCGCTCGCCGAAGCCGGGCGCCCCGATTTCGAGATCGATATCGAGTATCTCGACGGCTGGGCCGAGGATATCAGCGAAGCGCGTCGACCGAGCGATCTCCCAACGGCGGCCCGAAACTACATCGCCCGGCTCGAATCGCTGGTCGGCCTGCCGATCGAGCTTTTTTCCGTTGGTCCGGAGCGCGAATCGTTAATCCGAGCTTGACGGAGCCTTGATGCTTTCCAGTAAGTCTTAAAATTGACGGAGAACGACGAAGGGCCTGTGGAGAGTGCGGATAATAATTCAACCTAATGACATGTACGCGGACCTCGGAACGCGCGCATGGACGCTCCAACAGGGATGTGGAGCGAGCACAGCCAGGGTCGGCTGCCTGACCGTAGAGTAAAGAGGACACGTCGTGGAGCAACTGCGGGCGATACTTGCGACCCTGCAAGCGCGAATCCTGAATTTCTGGGCAGGACAGAACAGACAGGGTCGAGCCCTCGTCACCGGCGGAGCGATTGCCGTGGTTCTCGCCCTCGTTGCCTTTGGCGCGCTCCTCTTCGGGCGCGGCCCTTCCTATTCCACGCTCTTTTCGAATCTCTCCACGAGCGATGCGAATGCGGTCCTCGGTCATCTCAAGGCCGATAAGGTTCCCTATCATATTTCTCTCGACGGGAAAACGATATCGGTTCCCTCGGCCGACGTGAGCGCCGAGCGCATCGCGATCGCCGGGACAGGCTTGATCAAAGGCGCCGGAGTCGGATACGAAATTTTCGATCGCACGAACTTCGGAATGACGCAGTTCCAAGAACGCATCGACAAAACGCGAGCGATTGAAGGCGAACTCGAACGCACGATCGACGGCCTAACGCCGGTGGAGGCTTCGCGCGTCAGCATCGTCACCCCCGACCACACGCTCTATAGCGATTCGCAGGAGCCGACTACGGCCTCGGTCGCCATCAAGTTACGCCCCGGCCAAGGGCTCGACGGATCGCAGGTGCAGGGCATTACGATGCTCGTTTCACGCTCCGTCGAAGGGCTCAAGCCGGTCAACGTCACGATCGTGAACCAGGATGGGCAGATCCTTCTGCCCACGCAGGTCGCCGCCAACAGCGCCTCGGCGCAAGATAACGCCCTGCAACTCACGCAAGAGCAATTGATTGCGAAAGAGCGTTACGAATCGAGCCTTCAGCAGAGCATTCAATCGATGCTCGACAGCACGTTAGGGAAGGGGCGCGCCGTCGCGCGCGTCTCGACGAAGATGTCCTTCGACGTGAACACCTCCGACGGCAAAGTCTATTCTCCCCAAGGCACCGTCCTCTCGGCGCAAAGCTCGCGCGAGTCCTACAACGGCACGCAGCCGGCGCAGCGCGCTGCGGTCGGCGTACCGGGAACGACGAGCAATATCGGCACCTATCAGGCGCTGCAAAATGCGACGACGAACGGGCGTTACAATAAATCGAAAACGACGACGAACTACGACATCTCGGTGCAGAATATCAAGCATATCGATGCACCGGGAAAAGTCTTGCAGACCAGCGTCGCCGTTCTCGTGAACTCCACCCCGCAAACCGCGACCACCGCAGGTGCGGGCCCGGTCGTTGCGGCAGCGCCCTACGTGCTGACGCCGGCGAACGTCACGCAGATTCGTAACGTCGTTATCGCCGCTGCCGGGCTCGACCTTGCCGCAGGCGACCAAGTCAGCGTCGAAGCGATACCCTTCAACCCGGCCCTCGCGCAACGTACCGTCGCGAACGGCGTTACCACGGTCTTGGGCATTCCGCTGTGGGTCTTGCTCGCAATCGGTGGGCTCGGGCTCCTCGGAGTTGTCGGCTTCCTCGCGACGCGTGCGCGCGAATCGACGTTCGTGCCGAGCACCGACCTTCCGTCCTTCGACTCCAGTCTCACCGACGAGTTGCCGCCGTTCGAAGAGCATCCGCTCCTGGAAGGCGCTCCGGGTTTAAGTGCCCCTATGCGTTCCACCGCCGATATGACGAGAGAGCAAATGATCGAGTACGTCACCACCGTGGCACAAGAGAGCCCCGACAGCATCGGCAAGCTCGTCAAGCTCTGGCTCGCCGAGTAGCGGGCCGGTAGAGAAGAGCGAGAACCGAAGTGGATTCACCGATCGTCAACCTCTCGAACGCGGGGCTGCCTGAAACACCTCTGCCGTTCGGTGACAGCGAGTCGCTGGAGATATCCGGGCCGGAGAAAGCGGCGATCCTGTTGATCACGCTGGGGCTCGAACTCTCTGCGACGATCTTTAAGTTCTTGCGCCAAGACGAAGTAGAGCGGATCGTTTTAGAGATCGCAAAGATTCCGACGGTCTCGTTGGAAAAGCGCGATGCCGTCATCCAAGAAGCCTATCAGCGTGCGATCGCCCTCAAGTACATCAACGAAGGCGGCATCGAGTACGCAAAGGAGATTCTCGAGCGATCCTTCGGGGCCGGACAGGCAGACGACATGACGAGCCGCCTCTTCGCGGCGCTCAAGCACGGCAATCCGCTCGAACTGATAAAGAATACCGAGCCCGCTCAGCTCTTACAATTCATTCAAGACGAACACCCACAGACGATCGCGTTGATTCTCGTCTACATGCAACCCGAACAGGCGGGAGCGGTGATCTCCGCGCTGACGCCGGAGTTGCAAGCCGACGTCGCGATGCGGATTGCGATCTTACAGAAGACCGCTCCGGAGGTGCTCGAACAGCTCGACGAGTTGCTCGGGCGTCGCTTGCTCATCAGCGGCGCGGATTTCTCGAAGGCCGGCGGCGTAGCGTCGTTGGCTTCGGTGATGAATTTCGTCGATCGCGAAACGGAGAAGAATATTCTCGACGGTCTTACCAAGCGCGATCCGGAACTGGCGCAAGAGGTCAAAAACCTGCTCTTCGTCTTCGAAGATATCATCAACCTCGACGATCGCTCGATTCAGCGCATCCTCAAAGAGGTCGACGGGAAAGAACTCGCACTCGCCCTCAAGGTCGCCAACGACGACCTTTTGGCTCGCGTCTACAAAAATATGTCGACGCGTGCCAGCCAGATGCTCAGAGAAGAGATCGAGGTTCTGGGGCCGACGCGTATGCGCGAAGTTGGAAAGGCGCAGCAACAGATTGTCGACGTCATTCGCACGCTCGAGGAGAATGGCCAAATCGTCATCGCTCGCGGTGCGAAAGACGAACGACTGGTTTAACGGGCCCGGCGAAGGTACTCGATGGGGAAGATCGTACGCGGAGCTCGCATCGTCGGAGAGGCCTATCGTGTCGGCGTTCCGGATGCCCGGCCCCTCGAGGAGCCGACGGTAGCATCTCCGGATCTCCTCCGCGATGCTGATGAAGATGCGGACGAAGCGGCGCTCCGTGCGGAGTCGCAGCAGCACCCTGTTGAAGTCATCGACTGGGAATCGCTGCGCACCGAGGCGACCGCTGCGTTAGAACGCGCGAAGAGCAGTGCTCGCGAGATTGTAGAAGGAGCCTTCCGAACGGCGAGTTCGCTGCTCGAGCAGGCTCGCCGAGATCGCGATGCGATTGCCGAGGCGGCGCGTAGCGAAGGGCACGAGGCGGGGCGGCAGGAGGGCATCGCGCGGGTCGATGCGGAGATGAATGAGTTGCTCGGCCTGTTGCACGGCATCATCGAGGCGGTGCGCGACGACCGCGATCGCTTCTTACGGAATGCGGAGCCCGAACTGGTGCGACTCGCCTTGGGGGCATCGGAGCGCATCGTCCACCACGAAATATCGCAGAACGATCAATTCGTGGTCGATACCGTCCGTTCGGCGCTCACACGCGCGTTGGCGCGAAACGATATTACGATTCGTGTGAATCCCGAAGATATGGCCGTGATGCGAGAGTATCGCGAGCGCTTGCTCGCCGCCGGAGATTTCGAGCATTTACGCTTGATCGAAGACCAACGCATCGATCGCGGTGGAGCGCTATTAGAGAGCGATTCGGGAACGATCGACGCAAAAATCACCACGCAATTGCGCGAGGTTCGCAGCGCCCTCGTTCCCGCCGACGACCTCCCCGAAATCACTGCGACGGCGAGTTAGATCGATGGATGCGCTCGCTTTTCGGGCCGACCGATATCTCGACGCCATTCACGATGTCGATTGCATGCGTCAGAACGGGCGTGTATCGCAAGTGATCGGTGTCGTCGTGGAGAGCAACGGGCCAGCGATGGCGGTCGGAGAGACCTGCTGGATTCGATACCGAAGGAACGCCGACCCGGTCCTCGCCGAGGTCGTCGGTTTTCGCGACAATCGCGTGCTGATTATGCCGTTGGGCGATCTCTCGGGCATTGGAGCGGGCAGCGATGTGGCGGCATGTGGAAGAGCGTTGCAAATTCGCGTCGGTGACGAACTGCTCGGGCGCGTACTGGATGGACTCGGGAACCCGATCGACGGAAAGGGTGGGATCGATTCGCTCAAGCTCGCCTCGGTCACCGCAAATCCGCCGGCGGCGATGCAGCGCCGACGCATATCGGAGGCTCTTCCGCTCGGCATTCGTGCGATCGATGGCTTGCTGACCTGCGGTAAGGGGCAGCGCGTCGGCGTTTTTGCCGGCTCCGGCGTGGGAAAATCGACGATCCTCGGCATGATTGCGCGCAATACCGCCGCCGACGTGAACGTTATCGCGCTTGTCGGCGAACGAGGAAAAGAGGTTCGAGATTTTCTCGAGCGCGATCTCGGCGATGAAGGTCTACGCCGCAGCGTCGTCGTCGTTTCGACGAGCGATCAACCCGCGCTCGTGCGTATTAAAGCGGCCTTCGTTGCGATGACGGTCGCCGAATATTTCCGCGATCTCGGGCTCGACGTGATGTTCATGATGGACTCCGTCACCCGTTTCGCGATGGCCCAGCGCGAAGTCGGGCTCGCGATCGGCGAGCCGACCACGACACGTGGCTACACCCCGTCGGTCTTTGCCACGCTCCCGCGATTGCTCGAACGGGCCGGAACGTCGAACAGGGGAAGCATCACCGGTCTCTTTTCGGTGCTCGTCGACGGCGACGATATGAACGAACCGATCAGCGATGCCGTGCGTTCGATCCTCGACGGGCACATCGTGCTCTCGCGGAAATTAGCCTCCGCAAATCATTACCCCGCAATCGACGTCCTCGAGAGCATTAGCCGGGTCATGCCCGATGTCGCTGACGAAAATCACCTTGCCGCATGTTCGGCGATTCGCGAATTGATGGCGACCTATCGCGAAGCGGAGGATCTCATTAATATTGGCGCCTACGTCGCGGGCAGCAACCCGCGTATCGATTTGGCGCTCTCGAAAGTGGAAGCGATTCGGCATTTTCTGAGGCAAGGAATGTACGAACACTCCGATTATGGGGCGACTCTCGCTTCGTTGATGAGCGTGGTATAGCCGATGGCGACCTTCCGCTTCCGTCTCGACCCGGTGCTCGTGCAACGCACGCGCGTCGTCGAGCGCGAGCAGGGCCTCGTCGCTATCGCTCAGCGGGCGCACGACGTGGCGCGTGCGGAATTTCGGAGGCTGGATGCAGAGTTCGCCGAGCATTCGCGCATTCTGCGCGAGGAGCATTCGCGTCTGAACACCGAAGAGTTGGTATTGCTCTACGGACACATCAGCTATCTCGACCGGGCGATGGACGCCGCAAAGCGCGATCTCGACCTTCGCAGGAGCGAACTCGACGCCGCGATGTACTCCCTTCACGAAGCGATGAAGCGGAGGAAAGTCGTGGAGACCCTCAAAGACCATGCGCTCGGCGTTTTTCGTCTCGGCGAAATGCGGCGGGAGCAGAACGAGCTCGACGACGGTAACGCGCGTCGCGACGAACGTCGGACGGCGCGCAACGCCGAGATAGGAGGCTAACGGTGATCGTCACACGCCAACGTCGGAAACCTTTCCCGGTCGGACGGCTCCTATTGCCGCTCGTCGCCATTCTCGCGATCGTCGGGGCCTTCGTATGGCCGCCCTCGCGAGCTGCGATAACGGCCGGGCCGCTCTCGCCGGTCTGGCAGACGCTCGGTTCGCGCTTCGCCGTCGTGGCCGCTCCGTTTCATTTTGCGGCGCAGAACCAGCTGATCGCTCGCCGCAATCACGAGATCGTGATTCTGCAGGCGCAGCTCGCCGACGCACGGAGCACCTTGACGACCGTTCAGAAGAGCTCCGCCGCACTGAAATCGCGGGTACAGCAACTCGATGCGCAGGTTGCGCAAGCGCGTTCGAAGGCGTCGGCGGCGGCCGCCCAACCGCTTGCGTCACCCGGACCCTTCGGCAGCACGGCTTCTTCGGCAAGCTCGAATCTTGCCGCCTCAGCGACCCCGAACGACCGGCGCGTCGCCGCCGATTGGGCGGCGATGGATCCAAGTAATGCCGCGAAGGTCGTGCAGCGCCTGCCCGTCCCTTACGACGCGAAGATCTTCTCGCTGATGTCGGCGAGTGATGTCGGCGCCATTCTCGATAAATTGCCGGCGGCGTTCGCCGCGCGCATCACGCAAGAAAACCCGACCCTAAAGCCATAACGCGTGCGCTCGCCTCTCACCAATAACGTTCGGACGCGCACGATCGCCTCCGATACGCTGACGCCGATTCTTGCCTATCGAGCACTCGCACAACCCGGTGCGAGTTGCCTTTTGGAGAGCGTCGATGCGGGCGGTACGCTCTCGCGCTATTCGTTCGTGGGCCTCGATTATCGTGCGTCGAAGTGCTTCGAAAGTACGCCGACGATGTACGATGAGATTCGCGCCTTCGTCGACGCGTTTCGGCCGCCCGGAGAGGCGCCGCCGGGGGGCGGAGCGTTGCTCGCCTTTTCATACGACGCCGCGCGGGCGCAGGCACGCCTGAACGTACGCCCGCCGGACGATCCGAAAATGCCGGCCGCGGTGGTTTCGATTCCGGGGACGTGGTTGATCTTCGACCATTATACGCATAGCCTCACGCTCTGGTGCTGCGACGATGCGAGCGGCGAGCTCGATGCCCGTATCGACGATTACGTGGCGCGCTTGCTCGAGGCACGCGCCTCGCTTCCGGGCGCATTTCGCGCTCACGGTCCGATCCATGTTAGCATGGATCGCAGCGGGTATTTGGCCCTCGTCGATCGCGCGCAACGGGCGATCGAGGATGGCGACGTCTATCAACTGCAGCTCGGTATTCGCTTCGACGCGGCACTGGAAGGGGATCCGCTCGATTGTTATCGCGCGCTGCGCCGGCTCAATCCCTCGCCCTATATGTTCTTTGTCGATACCGAGTTCGGAGCGCTCTTCGGCGCTTCGCCGGAGTTTCTCGTCCGCCTCGACGGGCGACGGGCGCGGATTCGCCCGCTCGCAGGGACGCGAGCGCGCGGAGCGAGCCCCGAAAGCGATGCGCGGATCGCCGCGGAATTGCTCGCCGACGAAAAAGAACGGGCCGAACATGTCATGCTCGTCGATCTCGGGCGAAACGATTTAGGCTCGGTCTGCAAACTGGGGAGCGTTCGCGTCGAGGAACTTCTGCAGATCGAACGCTATAGCCACGTCATGCATATCGTCTCGGATTGCGTCGGTGAATTACGCGAGGATTGCGATGCGCTCGATCTCTTTGCCGCCGGTTTCCCCGCCGGCACGGTGACGGGGACCCCAAAGGTTCGCGCAATGGAGATCATCGACGACTGGGAGCCGGTAACGCGCGGATTCTATGCCGGAAGCGTTGGGCGCTGGAGCTTCGAGGGGGATTTCGATTCCTGCATTACGCTGCGCAGTCTCCACGCTCGCGACGGACGTATCTGGTGGCAAGCATCCGCCGGCATCGTTGCCGATAGCGTGCCCGCCTCCGAGTACGCGGAGATTCTGCAAAAGACGCGCATCGCGCGCGCGATGCTCGGCCTCGACAATGAAGAAGTGACGAAATGAACGTGCTCTTCGTCGACAACTACGATTCATTTTCGTATAACGTCGTCCACTTGCTCGCCTCGCAGGGCGCGAACGTGCGCTTCATGCATGCCGACGACCCCGCTCTCGGTATCGAGACGCTCGATGAGGTCGATGCAATGACGATCGGCCCGGGGCCCGGGGAGCCACAAGATACGCCGATGTTAGGGCGGCTCATCGGTGCGGCGATCGAGCGCGATCTCCCGACCTTTGGCGTCTGCCTCGGGCAACAGGCGATCGGCGAGAGGCTCGGCGCGCGCGTCGTCCACGCGCCGCGGCCGATGCATGGGAAGACCGATGCCATCGAGCACCTCGAGCGCGGGCTCTTTGTCGGCCTGCCGAACCCGTTTCGGGCGACGCGCTACCATTCGCTCGCTCTCGACCCAGCCTCGCTGCCCACCGGCATCGAGGTCCACGCGCACAGCTCCGATGGTGTCGTTCAGGCGATCGCGGTGACCGGGAAGCGCTGCTTTGGGGTGCAGTTTCATCCGGAATCGGTGCTGAGCGAGTGCGGCGAGGCGCTCGTCGCAAACTTTCTCGCCCTCGCCTCGCGGTAGAGCGAGCGCTGGGTTGGCGCCGGGCTGGCACCGTGTGGCAGGGTGCTGCCACCCATCTCCTAGCCGGGGGTGAGGTGCGTCTTTGGTCGGCGAGCGATTAACTCAAGATGTAAGCGAGCCGACCAAAGACGCACCTCACCCCCCGGCTGTATCCGCTCCCGCCCGTCGCGCCGGGGGGCCTTGACTCCTTTGGCGACCTTTGATACGTTACTCGCCTATGCCCTTCGGCGCGTAAGCCACAAAAAGAGCGCGAGCCAATCCGACCGGCCGGATCTGCTCGTGCTTTGATGTTGCGCGAGATTCGCGAAGGACACGTGCCCACCCCTGTCTGGACAAGGTAACAAAGAGAGAACGAATGGCGACGACGAAGGCAGCGAAAACCGCAACGACGACGAGCAGCGGGGGGACGAAGGCGAAGGGAAAACGCTCCGGAGGCGAGGGCAAGAGTACGCCCATGGCCTCGCATTTCCCGATGCCCACCGGTGCGTTCACCGTGGAAGTCCCGGTCGATCCGGGGCCGAAGCGCTCGCGTCACTCCTTCTCGAAGATCCCGCACGTCCTCGAGCTCCCCAACCTCATCGAACTCCAAAAAGCGAGTTTCGAGTGGTTCAAAACCGAGGGGCTCGCCGAGGCGTTCGCAGCGATCTCGCCGATTAAAGATTTCACGGGCAACCTGATTCTCATGTTCGGCGAGCACTCGCTCGGCGAACCGAAGTTTTCTATTGAGGAATGTCGCGAACGCGATATGACCTACAGCGCGCCGCTGCGCGTCCGCGTGCGCCTCATCACCGCCGAATCAGGCGAAATCAAGGGCATTCCCGACCAAGAGATCTTCATGGGCGATTTCCCGCTCATGACCGACAAGGGTACCTTCATGATCAACGGCGCCGAGCGCGTGATCGTGAGCCAGTTGGTGCGCTCGCCGGGCTTCTTGGTCGAGAAAGCAAAGCCGGCCGAGGGCAAAGGCTATACCGCGAAGATCATTCCGAAACGCGGCGCGTGGGTGAAGTTCTTCGCCGGTGCGAGCGACGAAGGCGACCGCTTCGGTGCGATCAACGTTTCGTTCGATAAGAGCCGTGCCGTCTCGATGATTGCGTTTCTTCGCGCGGTTTCGTCGCCGGAGCATTTCCCGCTCGACGATGCGCCCGCAGCCGCCTACGATGCAGATGGCCTCGCGCGTCCGTACGTCGAAAAGGTCTTGCGCGCGTGCGCGGATATGTTTCCGTGGAAGGGTATCGGCCGCCAGGCGACCGCCGCCAGCGATGCTATCGAAGTCCCGCGTCCGCAGTCGCAGCACGAGCGACAAGTACGCGACGTCTTCGCAACGATGTTCCCCAATCGCATCGCGCGCGGCGAAGCGTTCGACCTCGTGGTGGAATTAGGCGATAAGAGCAAGCGCGACGCCGCTGCGGCAAAACTCAGCGCGCTCTATCATCGGAACTGCGTTTGGAACTCCGACGAAGCGATCCTCAAACTCTTCTCGGGAACCTATCCGCGCCGTCGCGTCGATGACGGAACCTCGCGTCCGCTCGGACGCGCGCCGCGCGGCTTAAAGAAGAAGCAGCAGACGAGCGATCGCGCCGCCGAATTGCGCGAACTCTTCGACCGCCTCTTCCCCGATGCGAGCCCGGATAACCTCATCCTTAATACGCTTATTGAAGACGGCGATACGGTCAATCGCGAGACCGCACTCGAAGCGGTCTACGGTGCGCTGCGTTACGGCGAGCCGTTCACCTCGCACGAGGATGCCGAGAAGCTGATTCGCACCCTCCTTTTCGACGAGAACAAATGCGAACTCGGCAAAGTCGGACGCTTCAAGGTTACCTCGAAGCTCCATTATCGCATTCTCAACCCGGAGAAAGATTCGCGGATACGCGCCAAGAGCGAAAAGAAGGGCTTGAACCTCTCGCTCCTCACGGTAGAAGGCGATCGCAGCGAATTTGAAGTCGATGAATTCGGACCGTTCAGCTATCGCCCCGAGGGCGCGCCTGGGCTGACGCGTGCGGATTTCATCGCTATCGTTCGCCGGCTCTGCCGCGTTGCGGTGCGCGATATCTCGCCCGATGACGTCGATCACTTAGGGAACCGTCGCGTCAACACCGTCGGCGAGCTCCTGCAGAACCAGTTCCGCGTCGGCCTGCAGCGTCTCGAACGCGTCGTGCGCGAGCGCATGACGACCCAAGAGATCGAGACGGTGACGCCGCAAGCGCTCATCAATATTCGCCCGGTCGTCGCGGCGATCAAAGAGTTCTTCGGTTCGAGCCAACTCTCGCAGTTCATGGATCAGACCAACTCGTTGGCGGAGCTCACGCACAAGCGTCGTCTCTCTGCCCTCGGGCCGGGCGGTCTCTCGCGCGAACGTGCGGGCTTTGAAGCGCGCGACGTCCATACCTCGCACTACGGCCGCATCTGCCCGATCGAAACGCCGGAAGGCCCGAACATCGGTCTCATCGGTTCGTTGGCGACCTACGGGCGCGTCAATAGCCTCGGATTCATC
>JABEUW010000174.1 GCA_013043945.1 Vulcanimicrobiota bacterium
TCGCCGATTCGCTCGTCGAGGATCGGCGTTCCCTCCAGCTCGCGCGTCGAGCCGGCATTCCGCACCAGAATCCCCGTCGGCGCCAGCGCGCTTTGGAGCGCGGCGAAGAATGGCTCGCGCAGCGCGATCGCACCGGCGGTATTGAGCTGCACCACCAGCCGCTCGCCGAAGCGGTCGACCACGAAGCCCGGAAGCCCGTCCGATTCGCCGTAGACCAAGCGGTAAAAGGGCGCGGGGTAGTGGCGCTCGCGAAGCTGGAGCGCACGGGCAATACGGCGCCCGAACCAATCGGCATCGATCCTTGCGCGAACGTCGCGCGTGAGCAGACGAGCACAGATCAACGCTCGCGGATTGACGTAGGCGAGCCCGACGGGGTGTCCGCGGGCATCCTCGATGCGGGCGAGGCTCCCGGACTCGAGGCCGAGCAAGGGCGTCGCCGCCACATCGACTTCGTTCGAGAAGACCCAAGAATGGCCGAGGCGGATCCGTCGATCCGCCCTCGGGAGGAGTTGTAAGCGCGCCATGCCCGCCTAGCCGAGCTTTTCGCTGATCGACTTCGCCTGGAGGAAGAGCAGCAGATAGTCGCGCCCGCCGGCCTTGCTGTCGGTCCCCGACATATTGAAGCCGCCGAATGGGTGAACGCCGACGAGCGCTCCCGTGCTCTTGCGATTGAAGTAGAGGTTCCCGACGAAGAAGTCCTCGCGAGCGCGCTCGATCTTTGCGCGGTCGGTGGTATAGAGCGAGCCGGTGAGGCCGAACTCCGTGTTGTTCGCGATCTCGAGGGCGTGCTCGAAGTCCCGCGCTTTATGCACCGAGAGCACCGGGCCGAAGATCTCTTCGCACGATATCCGCGCATCGGGAGCGACGTCGACGATCACCGTCGGCTCGAGGAAGTAGCCCTCGTCTCCGATCGGACTCCCACCACAGAGCAGACGCCCCTCGCCCTTCCCGACTTCGATGTACTTCGAGATCGATTTGAAGGCGTTCTCGCTGACGACCGGGCCCATGCCGGTCCCCGGCAACGCCGGGTCGCCGACGGTGATTTTTGCAACCCGCGCCTTGAGTCGCTCGACGAAAGCATCGTAGATGGAGGCCTCGACGATCGCTCGCGAGCACGCCGAGCACTTCTGCCCGGTGAAGCCGAAGGCGGAGATCGCGACTCCCTCGACCGCTGCGTCGAGATCGGCATCGGCGGCGACGACGATCGAGTCTTTCCCACCCATCTCGGCGACGACGCGCTTGATCCACTTCTGCCCTGGGGCGGTCTTCGCCGCGCGCTCGTTGATATGCAAGCCGACCTCTTTCGAGCCGGTAAACGAGATGAAGCGCGTCTTCGCGTGCCCGACGATCAGGTCGCCGATCTCCGAGCCCGAACCCGGAATAAAGTTCAGCGCCCCCGCCGGCAGGCCAGCCTCCTCGAAGAGCTCGACGACGCGGGCCGCGATCACCGGTGAATCGGAGGATGGCTTGAGAACGACGGTATTCCCGGTGACGAGCGCTGCGGAGGTCATGCCGACGAGAATCGCGAGCGCGAAGTTCCAGGGCGGGATGACCGCACCGACACCCAAGGGGATATAGCGCAATTCGTTCCGTTCGCCCGGGAAGGGGACGACGGGCTGCTCGCTGCCGTAGCGCAGCGCCTCGCGCGCGTAATACTCCAAGAAATCGATCGCCTCGGTCGTCTCGCCTTCAGCCTCGGCCCAGTTCTTGCCGACTTCATAGACTAGGAGGGCATCGTACTCGTATCGACGCTCGCGCATCAATGCGGCGGCGCGGAAGAGCACCTCGGCGCGGCGCTCGAAACTCATGCGCTTCCAGCTCTCGAAGGTCGCCGCTGCGATCTCGATCGCTTCGCTCGCCTGCGCCGCAGATGCCGAACTCACCGAGCCGACGATCTCGCTCTTATGCGCGGGGTTCCGCGAGATGATCTGCTTCTCGGTCTCGATGCGGCGGCCACCGATGACCAATGGGTAGCGCTCCCCGAAGCGCGCTTTGACGCGCGCGAGCGCGGCCTGCATCTCCGCGACTTCCTGGGGATCGGCAAACTTCTTGACCGGTTCGTTGCTAAATGGGGCGATTCGTTCGAGGGTCGTGCTCACGGAGCGGCTCCTTGTCATCGGGTGATAGATCCGCAGAGTGCGGAAGGCATACCCTTACAGAGTACCTAGTCCGCGCCGAGAGCCCTGCCACTTAACCGCTAGGGCGCCTCCGCGGGAGCGCTTCCGGCTCCGCGTTTCACGCGGTAGAGCACGTGCGGTCGCAAGCGATGCCATCAATCGTGCGCGAAGAGCTCGGCGACGAAACGATCCGCCGCGGCGACCGCATCCTCGCCACTGAGCCCCGCAAGCGCATCGATAAACGCACTTCCAACGATTGCGGCATCGACATTATCGGCGATCGCACGTACGTGCTCGCTGCGGCTCACGCCGAAACCGAGTGCTAACGGGAGATCGGTCGCCGCGCGTAGTGCGGCGACTTGGCGACGCATCGGCGCAAAATCCGGCTCGCTCGCCGCACCGGTCACACCGAGCCGCGAGACGATGTAGAGAAAACCCGTCGATGCCGCGGCGATCTTCACCGCTCGCTCCGGCGGCGTCGAGGGCGCGACGAGCATCGGAACGTCGATACCATGACGCGCGAAGATCGCGCGCAATTCCTCGCTCTCCTCTAACGTGATATCGGGAACGATGACCGCTCCCGCACCCGCGCCGGCCGCATCGCGCGCGAAACGTTCGAGTCCATAACGATCGAGCGGATTGAAATAGGTAAAGAGCACGATGCTCGCCGAGATCTCCGGGGCGAGCCGTGCGACCAATGCGAGAACGTCCTCGATCGTTACGCCGGCCGCGAGTGCGCGCGCGCCGGCGGCCGCGATCGTCGGGCCGTCGGCGAGCGGATCGCCGTAGGGTATGCCGAGTTCGATCGCGGTCGCACCGTTGCGTGCTAAGGCTCGCACGACCGCCTCGGTCGTCGCGAGGTTCGGATCGCCGGCCATCACGTAGGGAATAAACTTCGGACGCAGTTTCGATTCCGCGGCAAAGGCATCGGTAAGTCTCACGAACGCACCTCGGCGCGCTCGCGTAAGGCACGAACCTGTGCGATATCCTTATCGCCGCGCCCGCTCAGGTTGACGACGATCAGCGAATCCGGGCTTCGTTGCGCGGCGAGTTTCTTTGCAAATGCGAGCGCGTGCGCGCTTTCAAGCGCCGGAACGATGCCTTCGCTGCTCGCGCATTCGTAGAATGCGGCGAGCGCCTCGTCGTCGGTTATCGGAACGTAGGTGGCGCGGCCGGAGTCCTTGAGAAAGGCGTGCTCGGGGCCGACGCCGGGATAATCGAGCCCCGCGCTGATGGAATGCGTCTCGATGACCTGGCCGCGATCGCTCTGCAAAAGATAGGAACGCGAACCGTGAAGCACGCCGATGCTGCCCGCCCCGAGCGCCGCAGCGGTCTTGCCGCTCGCTAACCCTTCGCCGGCGGCCTCGACGCCCCAGAGACGCACCTCAGGGTCGTCGACGAATGCCGAGAAGATGCCCATCGCGTTGCTCCCACCGCCGACGCAGGCGACGACATCGCTCGGCAGGCGTCCGTAGCGCTCCAAACATTGCGCGCGCGTCTCTTCTCCGATGACTTTTTGAAATTCGCGGACCATGTACGGATACGGGTGCGCGCCGACGACGCTACCGATGACGTAGAAACTCTCCTCGACTTGCGCCGCCCAGACCCGGAACGCTTCGTTGGTGGCGTCCTTGAGCGTCTTGGTTCCCCCCGCTACCGGGTGCACCGTCGCACCGAGCAATTGCATGATATAGACGTTGAGCGCTTGACGTTGCACGTCGAGTTCGCCCATATAGACGTCGACCGGCA
>JABEUW010000175.1 GCA_013043945.1 Vulcanimicrobiota bacterium
CCGGTATTCTTGCCGAAGCGCGCAAGCACGAACACTACGAAAAGCCGAGCGTCCGCAAGAAGAAGAAATCGGCCGCCGCGCGCAAGCGCCGGACCTAATCTCCGTGGCCGCATTCAAGGACCGCATCGCCGAGGATCTCAAAACGGCGATGAAGGCTCGCGAGCAATTGAGGGTCGATACGTTACGTTCGGCTCTCTCCGGCTTTACCTATAAGCGCAGCGAGGCCGGGGTCGACCTCACCGAGAGCCAAGAGCTCGAGGTGATCGGCCGCCAGGTCAAGCAGCGGATCGACGCCGCGAGCGAGTTTCGCAAGGCCGGCCGCGAAGAGCTCGCCGCCAAAGAGGATGCCGAGCGCGAGATTCTCGTTGCCTACCTTCCGGCGCAGAGATCGCGCGATGAAGTCGTGGCGATCGTTGCGGCGGCGATTGCAGCGATCCCCGAGAGCGGGCGCAACCAAGGCGCGGTCATGAAGGCCGTGATGCCGCAGCTCAAAGGGCTCGCCGACGGCAATCTCGTGCGCGAGGTCGTCACCGAAGCGCTCGCCTCCCAGAGCGCGTAACTTCCGACGCCTGGGCGGGTAGATACCGCCATGTGGAGTCTTCGCCTCCGAATCACCCTCGCCGGAATCCTCGTTGCGCTCGCGGCCTTTGGGTCGGCGCATGCGAGCGGCTCTACGGCGCCGGTCGTCGTCCTTCCAATCACCGGCTCGGTCGATCGCGGAATGGAGCACCTCGTGCTCCGAGCGCTCGATCTCGCTCGCACCGATCGCGCCCAGGCGCTCGTTCTCGACGTCAATAGCTCCGGCGGACTCGACAACGCGCTTCTCCCCATCCGCGCCGCGATTCGTAGCGCCCCGATACCGACGATGGCGTATGTCTCCGGGCATGCCTACTCTGCCGCGGCGCTCATCGCGCTCGCGGCTCGGCGCGTCGTTCTCGCCCCAGGGGCAACGATTGCCACCCCCGCGGCGGCGAGCAGCAGCGGGATGCTCGTCCTGGATAGCTCCGAGGCGCTGCAAGCGCATCTTGCGTCGAGCGTCGCCCCGACGCTCCAGGCCGCTCTATCCGCCGCCCAATTAGGGAACGCTCCCATCGTGCAGGTACGGATGACCCTCGCGGAACGCATCGCGCGTTTCGTCAGCGAACCGCTCGTCGCCGGCCTGCTGATCGGCCTCGGCCTGCTCGGCTTACTCGTGGAAATGCAGACGTTGCACGGCCTCGCCGGTTTCATCGGCATCGCCGCGCTCGCGCTCTATTTCAGCGTGCAGTTCTACTCGGGCTTCGCCGACTGGACGATCGTTCTCATCGCCATTATCGGCGTGCTTGGCGTCCTCTGGGAGTTGCATATCGTGCCCGGACATACGCTCCCCGGTGCGCTCGGAGCGCTCTTGCTCCTCGGCGCGCTGCTCTTCTCGTTCGGCACGCCCTACCTCGTTGCGGGGGTCGAGGCTCTCGCGACCGCGATCGTGCTCGCGACGATCGGTTTTTCGATGGCGCTGCGCGCCTACCCTGAGAACGCCTGGAGCTCGCGGCTCGCCCTCGCCGCGGTCCAAGGCCCGGATTTCGTCACCGCCCCCAATCGCTTCGATTTGATGGGGAGGAGCGGAATGGCCCTCACCTACCTGCGCCCTGCCGGGCACGCGCTCATCGACGGCGAACGGATCGACGTGCTGACCGAAGGGGAGTTTATCGCCGCCGGAACGCCGATTCACGTCGTCCGCGTCGAAGGCTCGCGTATCTTTGTCGAACCGATTCCCTTCCCACTTGAAAGGATTACTTCATGATTGCGGTGAGCGCAGCGGTCTTGATCTTTGTCGCGATAATTCTCTTTTTTGTTTTTCTCTATTATTTTCCGTTGGGATTATGGATTCGCACGATCGCCGCAGGCGTGCCGTTGGGAATCATCTCCTTGGTTCGCATGCGCCTCATCGGTATTCCGCCGGGCGTCATCGTTACCAATTACGTGCGCGCGCGCAAAGCCGGGCTCGATCTCTACGTCGACCAGATGCAGTCGCACTATCTCGCCGGCGGTAACGTCGAAAACGTTACGCTCGCGATGATCGCCGCGCAGCGCGCGCAGATTCCGCTGGAATGGCAACGCGCCGCCGCGATCGATCTCGCCGGCCGCAATGTCGTCGAGGCGTTGCAGATGTCGGTGAATCCGAAGGTCATCGAGACCCCAACCTTCCAGGGGGTCGCACAGAACGGCATTCAGCTCAACGTCAAAGCTCGCGTGACGGTCCGTAGTAATCTCGACCGCTACGTCGGTGGCGCCGGCGAACCGACGATCATCGCGCGCGTCGGTGAAGGTGTCGTTGCCGCGGTCGGTGCCGCGGTCGATCACAAAGAAGTCCTCGAATATCCCGACCGTATCAGTAAAGCGGTTTTAAGTAAGGGGCTCGATGCCGGGACGGCCTTTGAGATCGTCTCGATCGATATCGCCGACGTCGACGTCGGCAAGAACATCGGCGCCGAATTGCAGACGAGCCAGGCCGAAGCCGACCGGCGGATCGCCCAAGCGAAGGCGGCGGAGCGGCAGTATGCGGCCATGGCCTCCGAGCAGGAGCAGAAGGCCGAGACGCAGGCGATGCGCGCCCGCGTCGTCGAGGCCGAGGCTTCGATTCCGGCGGCGATTGCGGCGGCGTTCAAGAGCGGAAACCTCGGCGTGATGGATTACTACCGCCTGAAGAATATCCAGGCCGATACCGAGATGCGCGGTTCGATCGGCGGCGCCTCCGGCGATCAGGGCAGCGCGCCCCCGGCACCTCCGCAGAAGTAGCGCATGCACCTGCGCGACTTCGGGTCTCTCCTCTGGGTCCTCATCGTGATCGCGGGTGTGGTATCGACCGTGCGTAAAGCGGGAAGTCGCTCGCAGAGCTCGCCCTCGGTGCCTCTCGGGCAGCCAAGTGCAGCCCCGAAGCCCGCCCCGGTCGTGACGAGGGGAGCGGCGAAGGTTCCGCGCGAGGTGAGCGTGGCAGCGCAGGCCCTCGCCGATGCGGCCTATCGCATCCAGCTCGCCATTGCCCCGGTCGCGCCACCGCCCCCCGAACCCGTCGAGCAGCCTGCGGCGATCCCGGCGATGGAGTCGTTCGGGGAGCTCTCGCCGGCCCTGCTGGCATCGCCGAGCGCGCTGCTCCTGCGGGGGCGGAGCGAGTGGGCGCGTGGGGTGGTAATCGCGGAAATGCTCGCGCCGCCGCTCGCGATGCGGGAGAGCGGCCCCCCGACGTGGTAGGGAAGCGCTGGAGTGACCCCACGTTCTGAATAATCTCGACCGTCGTACTATCGCACTCGATTCGCTCGGCGAACGGGTGCGGCTCTTTGGAGCGTTCGATGCAAACCTGGCGGCGATCGAAGAACGTTGCGGCGTACGCTGCTTCGTCGATGGTGAGTCGTTGGTACTCGCAGGTGCCGCCGGGAAGACCGAGCGCGCCGAATCCGCGGTCCGCGCCCTCTTGGTTTCGGCGTTGCGCGGCGAACAGATGACCCCCGACGATGTCGCGCTCGCCGTCGCCGATGCCGATCTCCCCGCAGCCGCCGCAGCGATGCTGCCGGCGACGCTCTTGCGCAGCAAGCGCGGCCGCGAGATTCGGGCGAGAACGGCGGGGCAGAGAGCCTTCGTCGAAGCGATCGAACGGCACGCGTTGACGATCTGTATCGGCCCGGCCGGCACCGGTAAAACCTTTCTCGCGATCGCGATGGCGTTGCGTGCCTTGCGCGATCGCAACGTCTCGCGCATCGTGCTGACGCGCCCCGCCGTCGAAGCCGGCGAGCGGCTCGGCTTTCTCCCCGGCGACTTGAAAGAAAAAATCGACCCCTATCTCCGTCCGCTCTACGACGCGATCGACGAATTGCTCGACGATAGCACGGCGGCAAAATATATCGAACGCGGCACGATCGAAGTCGCGCCGATCGCCTATATGCGCGGGCGTACCTTGGCCAACGCATTCGTCATCGTCGACGAAGCGCAGAACGCCGGTGCCGAACAACTGAAAATGCTCTTGACGCGGATCGGCGCGGGCTCGCAGATGGTGGTGGTCGGCGACGCAACGCAGGTCGATCTTCCCTCGGGAGCGCGGAGTGGGCTCCGCGACGCGGCTCGACGTCTGAGAGGCGTCGAAGAGGTTGCGGTGATCGAGCTCGACGCCGCCGACGTGGTGCGTCGGCCGCTCGTCGCGCGCATTATCCGCGCCTACGAAACGCCGCAATGATTCATTATCGCAACACCGTGCGGAAGAGCGGTGTCGACGCGCGTGCGGTCAAGCGCACCGCCGAGCAGTTGCTCGCGGCGGTCGGTCGGCGCGGCGCATCGCTCTCGATCAGCTTCGTCGGCGACGAGGAGATCGCACGCATCAACGCCGAGCATCGCGGAAAGAACCGCCCCACCGACGTCTTGAGTTTTCCCCTCGAACCCGATCCGAGGATGCCGGGTGAGGAATTGCTCGGTGACGTCGTTATTAGCGTCCCGACCGCACGGCGGCAAGCGGCGGAGTACGACGCACCGTTACAACGCGAGATCGAGCGGCTGCTGATTCACGGATTGTTACACGTTCTCGGGCACGACCACGAAGAGCCGGAGGAGCGCGATGCGATGATCGCCGAGGAGCGCCGACTCGCGGCAGCGATCGGTATGCCGTGGCCCTACGACGCATGAGCGATCGCATCTCGCAAAATCCCCTCCGACGGGTCGCGCGTTCGTTCGGTCACGCCGTCGACGGCATCGTCTATGCTGCACGAACGCAGCCGAATCTGCGGGTACACCTTCTCGTTGCGGTGGCGGTCTTGACGGCGACGCTTTTTATGCACCTGCGACGCTCCGAGACGATCGCGGTGGTGGTGCTCGTCGCGGTGGTCATCGCCATGGAATTAATGAATACCGCGATCGAATCGGTCGTCGATCTGTTGACCGCAACGCACCACCCGTTAGCGAAGAGCGCGAAGGATGCTGCCGCGGCCGCCGTCTTCGTCGTCGCGCTCGCCGCAGTGGCCGTCGGTGCATTCATCGTCCTTCCCACGCTTCAGTTTCCGGTCGATATCGTCGTGGCGGTGCTCTCGATCGTCGCGATCCTCACGATCTTCGGAAAGGCGCTCGCTCCTAACGGGGGCTCGCTCTTCCACGGTGGATCGCTCTCCGGGCACGCCTCACTCGCCTTCGCCGCGGCGACGTTGCTCGCGCTGCTCGTGCGCCACCCCATCCCCATCGTCCTCGCCTATCTCGTCGCCGCACTCGTCGCCCAATCGCGCGTCGAGGGCGGGATTCATACCTGGCCCGAGGTGCTACGTGGGGCGTTGCTCGGCACCGCGATCGCGCTGCTCATCGGAGGCGCCCTGCATGGACATCTCGTGCTATAATGGGCGCGCTTTGAACGACCCTTCCTCACGAAGTCGTAGCGCGCGATGATGCTCGACGTCCAGAACGATTGGCTCTGGTTTGTAGCGATCGCCG
>JABEUW010000176.1 GCA_013043945.1 Vulcanimicrobiota bacterium
AAAGAGCTCCAGCAAGAGTTCGGTCTTCTTTTCCTGCGGCACCGAATAGATGCGTTGCGTCAACATCTCGATCGGCGGATGCTCCGCAGCGAGCTCGATTCGAACTGGGTCGCGGAGAATTTCCCCAACGAGTACCGAGATCGCCGAAGGCAATGTCGCCGAGAAAAAGAGCGTCTGCCGTTGCGCGGGAAGCATGCGTAGCAGGCGGCGGACCGAGGGAAGAAAGCCCATGTCGAGCATGCGATCGGCCTCGTCGAGCACGAACATTTCAATCGCATCGAGCCGTAGATCGCCGTTGTTGAGATGGTCGAGCAGCCGCCCCGGAGTCGCGATGATGATCTCGGTCCCGGAGGCGAGCGCCGCGAGCTGTCGGCCAAAAGAAACGCCGCCGTAGATTGCGGCGACGCGCAGCGTTGTGTGGCGTACCAATGCACCGAGATGCACGGAGATCTGCTCGGCGAGTTCGCGGGTCGGTGCGAGGGCGAGCGCGCGCGTGGTGCCGCGCGGGCGATCGAGCAAACGCGCGATCAGCGGGAGGCCGAACGCCGCCGACTTTCCGCTCCCAGTCTGGGCACTGGCGAGGATATCGCGCCCGGCGAGCGCGGGTGGAATCGCTTGCACCTGAATCGGCGTCGGTTCCGTAAAGTTCAGGTCGGCGACGGCGCGTAGCAACTCCGGCGGCAAGCCGAGTTCATCAAAGGTTCGCATGAATATCAATACTTTCGAGCGTGCACAAAACGATCGCACGATATGTCGAAAGCTCGGCGCGGGGGGAATTTCACCCAGCATGCCACAAGGGCTCCCCTGCCGTCAAGCACTTTCGCCCGGAGGGTTCCGAGACGCAGTCATGGCCGCGCGGGCGTGCAGCCAATCGACGAGGATCCACGCGCCTGCGGCGATGCCGAAGTTCTCCGCAAACTCCGTCCAGTTCCCCGGCAGATGGGGTTGCGTGACGATCTGCGGTAACCAGACCGCGAGGCCGAAGATCACCAACATCGCAGTGAGTAGCTGCAGCGCGAGCAGGCGCAGGAACCCGGTGAGAATCGCAATTGCCGCAAGTGCGAACGCGATCGTCGTGAAGATCGTCCAGAACATCTGGCCGAGCGGCATCCATGCAGGCACGAGCGAGGCGGTGTATTGGAGGTAGGCGACCTGCGCGATTGCGTATGAGGCAACGCAGAGTCCGAAGAGCAACATCGTCCCGCGCACCAACCGTTCGTTCGGGATTGCGCCGGTGCGTTCGACCAAAATCAGCGCCCCCGAAATAATGCCGAGTACTTCGAAGATGCCGATCCAGGCGGCGGGATGCACGATGCTCCCCGGGATTTGGAGGAGTACGAAGACTCCCAACGCCACGGCGATCGCCGTCGCACCGAGACGCATCGTCGTGCGCAAGATCACAAGCGTGCCGCCGACGATGTACGCGATCCCCAAACACACGAGAACGATCGTATGCAGCGTGCCGTCACCGAGAACGAGATGCTCTTCCGACGGCGTAAGACGGTGCCAATAGAGTGCGGCGACGCCGAAGAGCAGCATCGAGAGCCCGAGCACACCGAAACCCCAGTCTTTTTTCATCGCACGGACCTCCACGGCTTCGGGTCGCGCCCGGCAACTCGACCGCGACCGAGAGCCTTCCGGTTCCGTTGTCGGCACCGCTCGGGAGTCCTGTGCGTGGGGGTGCATTCCGAGGAGTTCGTGACTCCGTTCCGCATCGCGCCACCCGATCGCGGAAGGAGCTAGCGCTCTGCCACTAACTATCGAGCTTCGGGTGGCGCCTCGCATCGAGCTGAAGCTGCGATAGAATCGCTACCGCGATTTGGGCGGCCTCATCTGAAACCGCCGCCCACGAGCGCCAGCGCTCGCTGAGACCGCGGTACTGCGATAGGTCGCCGTCCTCCAAGTCAAACGGCTTCGGTTCCGCCATCTGTCGCGCGAGCTGTAGCAGGACCGATGCACCCGACTCCTGTGGGTACAGCGCATCGAGCGATTGCAACGCAACTTGGGTCGTCTGCGCGCCAAGCTTGTCGGCGAGCGCGACGGTATCGAGATAGTCTCGCGTCGCATTACGACTCACCACCAGCCACGCCTTAATTCGCAACATTTCAGGAAGCGTCGGAACCGTGATTATCCCAAACGAACCCGCGACCGTCGTCGTTTCCAGCGGCGCCGAGCGCCTGAGCTGGCGTATCCCGGTGTCGACGCCTTCGAAGCGCCCGAGTATCAGCACCGGCGGGCGCAGGCGATTGGTCGTCCACCCGGCGACTTCTTCGAGGTCGCTCAGAACGCGTTCGAAACGCGGTTTGAGCTCGGCTAGTACGTGATCGTCGTCTGCCGAAAATCGGTGCTTCGCGTAGAGGGCGGCCGCCGAGCCGCCAACCAGAATGGCGTCCGGCACGATCCGCTGCACCGCTGCGGCAGCCGAAAGCACGCGCTCCCAGTCACCTTCGGAGTCAACGATCTTCAAGCGATCGGTCACAGTGCGTCATTATATAAAGACTGTACGTAGCGCGCCCAGAGATTGGATGTCCCGTACATATGGTGACTTCTGCACAGATGCAGCACCTTGCGCGCAACGTCTCGATCGGTCGCGACAAGGTCGCGTAACCAAAGCCAATCAGCAACCTCGCCGCGATCGAGCACGTCGTCGAGCGCTGCTAGCGATGTTCCGTTGGTTCCCGTGAGATGACGGTGCAACACGAGCCCAGTATACCATAGCCGACCTTTAGCGGAGCGCTCACTTGAAGCCGACCCGGTGCGGTCGACACCGTCCGCTTAATGCGGCGCCGGCGACCCGTCGGACCACGCCGGCACCGGAACCATGATCAACGTCGAAAAATAGGGACCGCGATCGTCGGCGAATTTTTTAAATTCGGCACCCAATTCCCGATTTGATCGCGTGGAATGAAAAACATTATATGCGGATACCACGGTCCATGGGCATGGTTCAGGTAGCCCATCCTCGAGAGCATAAAGCCGAATGCACCCGGCTCGGGCGGCTTAAACATACGATCGGCGAACGCGACCTTCGTTCGTTCTTCCATCTGCTGCCGCGTGAGCCCGCCCAGCGCCCATTTCGCTTCCTGAAGTAGTTGCGGAATCTCGGTCCGCGTAGCGGGCGGATTGTAACAATCGGGGCCGCGCTCTTTCGGGTTCCAAAACTCGGTATCGTTAAATGGCGCCGTCACGAAGCCGCGGCGCGTCAGCACGAGCACCGTCGCGTGGGCGGCGATCGACGGCGGAGCGGCGCTCCGCGCCAAGGCAATTTCAGCTCGACGACTGGGCATGAGGTATGGGGCGATCGGGCCTCTCGCCTGCAGCCCTTCGCTCGTAGCGGCTCGCGCCATCGCCGGCAGCGCGGCCGTAGCTAGCAGCATAATGAGCCCTCGGCGCAATCGAACATTTTTCATGCGATCGTACCCCCATCTTACCGCCCTATTCACGCCGACGCCGGCGGTATCCGTCCCCCGTCCCTACATCGTTATCAGGGCGGGGGCTGCCGCCGTGCTCCCCGCGCATATTTTTGCCTTGCGCGGCGCTCCGCCGCCAGGACAGCCGACATTCTGGGGCCAACGAAATTGCCCATATGAAGAACACCGGCTTCAGGTGAAGCGCATGCGCACCGTGTCGCAAGTCTTCGTCGGTCTGCTGATCGCGATTGCCCTTGCCTTCACCGTCGCATCGCTAGCCAACATCGCGGACGCCGGCGACTTCGGCTTCAGCCTGCAACCTGGACGTGCCGGCGATCGGATAGCGAGCGTTACGCCTGGCTCTCCCGCGGCAAAGGCTGGCCTGCGGCCCGGCGATTCAATCGACATCCAGCGAACACTCGCTGCCCGCGTCATGGTTGTTGCACCGCGCCCGGGCGATCGTTTGATCGTGCACCTCAATCGGCCCGACGGCCCGCTCGTCGCACTTACGGCTACAGCGTCGCCGCCCGCACCGATAGGGCTGCTCGTGATCGTCACGCTGACGCGCTTCGCATTTCTCCTGATCGCCGGCATCGTGGCGTGGCGACGAGGCAACGATCCGGCCGCTCGTGCACTGGCGCTATTCTTGGCCGCATACGGTGCCGGGATCGGTATCGATTTACACGTCGTTCCCGATCCGAACCTACGATTCGTGCCGTTCGTTCTCGTCGAATCGCTGTTCGCACTCGGTGCCGCCTCGGCGCTCGCCTTCGCGTGTTCCTTTCCACCGCCTCCACCAGCCGGCGTTCGGGAACGTCTCGCGCGTGCGACACCGGCCATCGGGGCGATCGGCGTGTTGCTTGCGTTCGCGCATCTGTTCAGCGCCTTTATTTTTGGAAATCCCGGCATCGCGCGCCTGCTCTTAATCACCTATGTCGTGTGGTACGCTGCCGTCTTGCTGGTTGCGCTTGGCGCATTCATCGCATCCTATCGTACCGCGAGCGGCGCAGAGCGCGTGCGCATGTGGTGGATTCTCATGACGTTCGGGATTGGCTTCTCGGGTGTAATTGTTATTCTCATCTCGGGCGCCGTTGGGTTCTCGCAGCAGTGGGCCGGATATTTTGGCTTCACCACGTTGTTCATCCCCGTCGGCCTTGGGTACACGATACTGCGCCATCGCATCCTCGATATCGGCTTCGTTGTCAATCGCGCCGTCGTCTATACCGGTGTCTCATTCGTGGTCGTCGGGTTGTTTATCACGTTCGAATGGCTTCTCGGACATCTCGTCGACCGGGGCAGCAGCACGTCGGTTACGTTGCAACTCGGCGGCGCCCTCGTGCTGGGGCTATCGGTGCGTTTCATTCACAGTCGCGTCGACCGATACGTCGACGACGTCTTCTTCCGCGAACGGCATGCAGCCGAAGCTGCGGTTCGCCGTTTCGCACGCGAAACGGCGCTCATCACGACGCCTGGGGAACTCGTGCGCAAGACCGTCGAGATCGCGCAGTCGCGGATGCGCCTCTCGGCTTGCGCTTTCTACGCGCGACAGGGTGAAGCGTACGTTGCGATGCATTCGACATTTGCGGGCGCAACCGCCGTCGACGAGAACGATTATGCGATTCTCGAAATGCGCACGTGGCACACTGCGGTGGACCCGCACGACCAAAATTCCGCGCTCGCCGGCGAACTGGCCTTCCCGATGATGGTGCGCGGCGAGCTCGCGGGCTTCTTGCTCTGCGGCGAAAAAGAGACGCGCGAAGCCTTCGCACCCGACGAACGCGACGCGCTCGGTGTTCTCGCACGCGACGCGGGCATCGCACTCGACTCCCTGCGTGTCCGCATCGTCGAGCGCGAACTCACGTCTCTCGCCGCAGAAGCCGACCTGCCGAACGACCTGCGAGCCCGCCTAAGCGCCCTTCTCGACCGCCGATGAAGAGCGGCGCAAGCCTGACGCCAGTCCTTATTCATTTTACTACACGTGCACGGCATTCGGTCGGCGCGCAATTGCATCACCGGCATCTCCGACGACGTGACCGATCTGGCTCGCGCTGGTTCGGCATCGCGACTGGCGGGCTGCGAGCAGTTGCACGCGCTGCTGCCTGTCAAGAGCATTCGTAACGCCATGCATCTCTCGTAGGTACTCGGGACGAATCCGGATTACACCGCGAGGCCTCTCCGCAGGGCCGGAAATTGACAATTCGGCGCCGAACGAGGCCGCACAAAATGAAACGACGCTCGATCTACATCTTCACGATACTTGCGCTAGGGCTTAGTGCCCTGGTTGCGTGGTGGCAGCACCGTGCGCCCGGGCCGACCACGGCCCCGCTCACGATGTGGACGCCCGCACTCGCCGCTGCTCTGACGTATATGCTGGTCGAAAGAAAAGCGATTTGGTCGCCCGAGGTTCGCGCTCGCATAGTCGGGGATCTGCGGCGTTGGCCGCTTGCATGGATCATGATTCCAGTCGCATTGCTCTCCTATGCGATCGCGATTGCGGTCCATCCTCAATTGGTTTTTGGGCAAGCGCAGATGCATCGTCACCTGCACGAACTACCGGGTTCGTTGGGCCAACAAATCGCACTCCTCATTGCAATTAATCTCGGAATTGGACCAATAATCAATGGGTTGATCGTCGGCTTAGGGGAAGAGATCGGATGGAGAGGGTTTCTCTATCCAAGACTTCAGTCGGCGTATGGAACTGCAGGGTTGTTTATCGGCGGAGTCATTTGGGCGCTCTGGCATGCCCCGATGATCGCGTACTTCGGCCTAAACTATCCAACGCTTCCATGGTGGTTGGCTACGCTCTATTTTGCACTCTACACCATCCCGTGCGGAATTATCCTCTATGCTATTTATATGCGCACTGGTTCGATCATTGCTGCTGCAATAGCACATGCGGCACTCGACTCCGCGCCGGTATTCGCGGGATTTTTTATAGATACGAACAAGCTTAATCCTCTGGTTTTTGAGGCTGGATGGGTCAGCATGCTTGTTCTTTGGATCCTCGCCGGTCTGTTGTTGTGGTATCGCTCGGGGCGGCTACTTCGGCAGACATAAAACTACGGCCCGGCTTGGCACGATCGGCAGAGGTGGCCTCGTTTTTTCGAGCTGAAAATCACGCGCCGATAAGTGGTGTCTCCGCAAGTAAGACCGCTCGAGCGGCGGCCAGTGTGGTGAAGTATGC
>JABEUW010000177.1 GCA_013043945.1 Vulcanimicrobiota bacterium
CTGCATCGCCGAGCCTCCTCTTCAACGATCGGCAGGTGCATTCGGCGCCGACCGTTATCGTCAACGGTCGGGTGCTCTCGGGGCTCGTGCAAGGGAAGCGTATTTTAGTGCCCTTACGCGCGATGTTCGAAGCGATGGGTGCGAGCGTTCGTTACGATGCGAACAGCAAACGCATCGAGGTCCGCAAGCCCGGCGCCGCGATCGAACTCTGGGTCGGCAAGAATGTCGCGCGTATCAACGGGCAGCAGCGGGTCTTGCATTCGCCGCCGATCCTTCGAAACGGTCGCGTGCTCGTACCGATCCGCGTGCTCTCCGAGACGATGGGCGCTTATGTGAAATGGGTTCCCGGGCGTCGGATCGCCGTCGTTCGGTACGTCGTGCCGACGCCGTTGCCCGCACCGGCCTCTACGCCCGCCCCGGTCGTCGCGCCGACGCCGACCTCGCTTCCCGCGGTGAATGCGACGCCGTTCCCGTTGCCGGCATCGACGCCGAAGCCGGAGGCCTATCTCATCCTCGATTATTTCCTCAAGCCGAAGGTCTACAACGAATTTAGTCCCGGAAATACCGCCAATGCGAATCTCTGGAGTTTCCGTACCGGAGAAGAGTTTCACGCATTTCGACTCAATCTCGCGCTCGACGAAACGATCGATACATGGATCTATCCGCATAATTGCAACGGCGTCGGCGACCCGCAATGCATGGTTACGACGATCGGTGGGAACGGCTCGGCCTACGTGCCTGCATTTCAAGCGCTCGATCGCTCGACCGAGACCCATCTCGGAATAAAGATCGCCGAACCGCGCATCTACCTCGCGGCGGGATATATGGTGCGGACGACGCGCTACGGGTATCCTCCGATGCTGGGGCTCGGGTACGGCATTATGAAATTACCCGATCTCGATCGCCCGTTCTCGCTCTACGCATCGCTTTTCTACTATCCGCGCGTGAAGGGCGGTAACGGCCTCTACGATTTGGGATACCACGTCACGAGTTACCGCGCCGGCTTTACATATAATCTTGGAAAATCGCCGCTCTTCGTTGATGGTGGATACGTCGGCGACAGCGGCACGAACGCGTTTAACGCCCCGTCGGGGTTCTCGCATAGCGGCGCGTTCCTCGGGCTTGGATTGAAGATCTAGGAACTCGCGCCCGCCGGCTCGATCAGGAGGCGTCGGGGATTCCGAGCGCTTCGGCGGGCCGATAACGGCGAAAGCCTTTTGCGCCATCGGCGAGCCCTTGTTGGTAGGCCTCGTCGATCGGTTTTTGCAGGTTGAATCCCGCGACGTCGACGGCAAGGGGGCGCTCGGGACGAATCGAGGCCATCGTCACGTCGAGAATGTACTGAAAGATGCGTTCGTTGCCGGTGCTACGTGTCGGCTTCGGCAGAGCGCGATACGCCTGTTTTCCGAGCGATTCAAAAAATGCGTTCCGCAAATCGACATCGAGAATACGCGTTTGCATCGTTTCGATGATGCCCAAACCGACATCGACCGCCGATTTTGCCAAGAACGGCTCGCTTTGCTCCGGGTCGACAAAGATGATATCGACGCTCTTCGCAACCGCGCGTGCCGCCGCAAGCGGCACGTTGGAGATGACGCCGCCGTCGATGAAGCGATCCTCTCCGGATGCATCGACACGTGGAAGGGCGACCGGGTCGAAGACGACCGGTAACGCCGCTGAGGCGAAGAGCGCGCGCACGGTGAGATCGGGGGTCAGCGGACGCACGGAGATCGGAGATCCCATGGCGACCTTGAGGCGGGCGAGCGTGCTCGCTCGTTCCTCCGCGCTCGCGCCACGGGCGAGACGATAGAAGAGCTCGCCTCGGCGGTAGGTAAGGTTGGTCGCGAGGGCGGCGTAGGAGATCAGGATTGGGCTGCTCGGGTCGATGTGACGCGCGAGCCATCGCTCGACCACGCCGCCATCGGCGACCCCGGTGACGTCGGTGGCGAGCCCGATGCCGAGGCGCAGCGCCTCGATGAAGCGGTTGAGAACGCCGGCCGTAACCTCGGGAATCTTGGCGAAGCGCGGCTTCGGTCGAATGACACGGGCGGCGGCGATCGTCCCCCAGAGCGCCACGAGCTCGCTATAGCGCCCGGTGGCAACGAACCATGCATTGATCGCACCGATGGAGCTGCCGAAGACCGCTCGATAGGGTGGGAGGGGCTCGCCATCGCCGATCCCGGCGCGCCGACGCAGGGCCTCGATGACGCCGGCTTCGTAGGCTCCGCGGGCGCCGCCGCCGCTGAGGACGAGGGCGGCCGGGGCGCGAGCGTCCTCCTCATCGGGGAGGGCTGCCGCGGTCGTAGGAGCCGCGAGCGCGCCCCCTACTCCAAGCATGCTGGATAGAAAGGCCGTTCGTCGCATGGGCGCTCCTTCGGGCGAGGGAATCGCTTGACCTAGAGGCGACTCTCCGGTAAACTCTTTCTTCGGCGCCGTCCACTCTAGCGGCGCACGCGGCATCGCCCGTAGACCCGTTTCCGGGTCGGCCGGGCACGAACGCAATCGCCGAGCGTTCGATGAGAGATCGGCTCTGCCGGTCGAGGCGACGACACCCCGGCGTTCGGGGAAAGATAAAGTAGAAGCGGAGCTTTCGTTTGGCTGCCAAGAAACAAACCAAAACGCGTAAAAAACGTGAAGTTAAAAACGTCCATTCGGGCGTCGCTCACGTGCATGCGTCGTTCAACAACACGATCGTAACGATCGCCGACGGTCACGGAAACGTGATTTCGTGGGCCTCGGCCGGTAATCTCGGTTTTAAGGGCTCGAAAAAATCGACGCCGTTCGCAGCGCAGATGGCCGCCGAAGCGGCGGCGCGTAAAGCGATCGAACACGGGATGAAGAGCACCGAAGTGTTGGTGAAGGGCCCCGGATCGGGGCGTGAAGCGGCGATTCGTTCGTTGCAGGCCGCCGGACTGGAAGTGACGCTCATCAAAGATGTAACCCCTATCCCGCACAACGGCTGCCGTCCTCCAAAACGGCGTCGCGTGTAACGGAGTAAGAGAGAGCAATGTCGCGTTACAATGGCCCCGTTTGCCGCCTCTGCCGTCGCGAAACCGCGTCGAGCAAGACCGGCGAAAAAATCAAACTTTTCCTAAAAGGCGATCGCTGCCTTACGCGCAAGTGCGCGGTGGAACGCCGCGGCACCGCGCCCGGTCAGAAAACCACCGGCGGCAAGATGCGTACGAAGGTCTCCGAGTACGGTCGTCAGCTTCGCGAGAAGCAGAAGATGCGTCGCTACTATGGCGTGCACGAAACGCAGTTCGAGAATTACTTCCGCGAGGCGGCACGCGTTCCGGGACAGACCGGTAAGACGTTCTTGCAGCTTCTGGAACGTCGCCTCGACAACGTCGTCTATCGCCTCAACCTGGCGATGAGCCGTTCGCAGGCACGTCAACTCGTCACGCATCGTCACTTCCGCGTTAACGGGAAGGTCGTGAACGTTCCCTCGTTCATCGTCCGCCCGGGCGATGTGGTGACTATCGGCGAGCGAAGCCTGAAGTCGTTGGTCTTCGAAGCGAACCTCGAAGTCGCGCGAAATCGTCGGCCGCCGGACTGGCTGGAATGGAACGAGAGCGAGAACACCGCGAAGGTGCTCCAGATTCCCAGCCGCGAGCATATCGATACCCCCGTCGACGAACAATTGATCGTCGAATTCTACTCGCGCTAAGTAGCGTTTATCTCACCCAATCGCCGCTAGGCGTCCGATCGCCGCGCTCGTCGACGAGCGCGGCGGATAACGTAAGCGGTATAAAGGAACCACGTACGACACATGAACTCCCTCGATGTAGCGCAAGGCGCCACCATTCTCATCCGCGAGAAGCGCGGCAATTTTGCCAAAATCGTCGTCGAACCGCTCGAGCGCGGCTTCGGCGTGACGTTGGGCAATTCTCTTCGGCGCTTACTCTTAAGCTCGATTCCGGGCGCGGCCGTAACGTACATGAAAATCGACGGCGTCCTGCACGAATTCTCGACGATCCCCGGCATGGTCGAAGATACGATCGCCTTGATGCTCAACCTCAAAGGGTTGCCGATTAAGCTGAATGCCGACGAACCGAAGGTGCTCACGATCGACGTCAAGGGTGCGCGCGAGGTAACCGCCGCCGATATCTCCGTCGATGCCGATGTCGAAATTCTCGATCCCTCGTATCATCTCGCGACGCTGACATCGAAGGACGCGCAGCTCTCGATGGAACTGGGAATTGAAAAAGGGCGCGGCTACGTGACCGCCGACAAGCAGCGCAATATCGAGCATATGATCGGCTTGATCCCGCTCGATTCGATCTTTTCACCGGTCCACAAGGTGAACTTCACCGTTGACGATACGCGCGTCGGGCAGAGCGTCGATTACGATCGTCTTACGTTGGAGATCGAAACGAATGGTTCGATCACTCCGGAAGATGCCTTGATCTCGGCCGCACGCATCCTGCACGAACGTCTCGAACTCTTCACCAACTTCCTGGTGAATAGCGAACCGATGGAGCTCGCGCCGGCAAACGAGTGGGACGTTCCCGTCGATACCCTCAACCTTTCCGTGCGCTCCTCGAACTGTATCAAGCGTGCCGGAATCACGCGCGTCTCCGAATTGCTCGACCTTACCGAAGCCGAGATCATGAAGATGCGCAGCTTCGGGCAGAAATCACTCGACGAAATTAAGAGCGTGCTCGCAGAGCGCGGGCTCTCCCTTCGCCTCAGCTAGATAGGAAGCGATCATGCCACATCAGCTAAAATACAAGCGTCTCTCGCGCACCGA
>JABEUW010000178.1 GCA_013043945.1 Vulcanimicrobiota bacterium
GCGCAAAGGGCGCGACGCCCTCGCGGGCCGCGTTCCCGCGCTCTCCACAACCGTCGCCGCGACGAACGATCCGCTCGCCGATGCTGCAGCAAAAAGTAAGCGCCTGGCATTCGATGCACAGGCACCGGAAGAAGCTGAAGTGGTCGAGGTGGGTTCCTAAGGCGGGGCGACTCTTAGACGGGCGGCGCCTGGACGTTCTGCGCGAACGCCTCCAAGCGCGCGCGGTCGATCGCTTTGACGCGCCCGCGGTCTAATTCGACCGCGTGCGCGTTTTTCAATCGTAGGAGTGCGCGCGCGGCCATATCGCGGACGGTTCCGGCCGCTGCGGCGATCTGCGCCTGTGAGAGGTTCTCGACTCCCGGCAGCCCGCGCGTCATGCCGACCGAGGTGCGTGCGTAACCGAGCAAAAACTTCGAGACGCGCTGTAAGACATGCGCGAATGCGAGATCGGCGATCGTATCGATCGAGCGGCGACGCGCCTGCGAAGAGCCGATAAGAAAACCGAGCGCGAGCTCGGCATCGTTGCGGCATGCATGAATGACCGCTTCGCTCGGTATCGTGACGATCGTCGCGTCGGTGAGCGCCTCTGCGCGCGTGGTAGCGCCGCCACCGTCGAAGGTTCCGCTCTCGTTGAGCGTGTCGTGCGTGAGTCGCTCGCCGATGGTATGCGTTTTGCCGTCGGGCGAGAGCAACGTGTAGATCACCTTCCCGCTCTTCACGATACCGAGATACGGCCAGAGTTCGCCTTCGTCGAAGATCGTGTCGCCGGACTTAAATGAGCGCTCGCTCAACTGGCCGGCGAGTTCTTTCACCGTCGACGCTTTCGCGTCGCTAAATTGCGAGACGTGCTGGAGAAAAACCTCACCGTCGGCGTGCTCGTCGATGCGTTCGAGCCGCAACGTCCAGCGGTTCCCGCCGAGGTTGCGCGCATCCCAGGAAAAGCGTCCGGGGCGTAATTGGGTGAGTTCGTTGCGCAACGCGCGCGGGTCGCCTTCCTCGCGAATCTCCAGGATGTTTCCAAGCTGGAGTTTGTCGAAGGCCTCGAGGATCTGGTCGGTCTTCGTCGCGGGTGAGAGCGAGCGAGCATCGAGCGTAAAGGCAGCAGGTCGATTGATCGGCATAACGCGCGCTGATTATGGATAGAGGAGGGATGGGCCTGCCGGAGCGGGGCTTTCCCAGGCAGAAGTGGGGGGTATGAATAGTACCCCATCAGATCAGGACATCGTTATCATTGCCGGCGCGCGCACCCCGTTCGGCAACTTCGGCGGGGCACTCTCGCCGCTCACCGCTACCGATCTTGGCGTCGCCGCCGCCGCCGGGGCGATCCTGCGCAGCGGCGTCCCCGCCGCCTCGATCGACGAAGTGATCTTCGGCAACGTCATCCAGAGCAGCGCCGACGCCATCTATCTCGCACGCCATATCGGCCTGCGAGCGGGCCTCCCCGTCTCGGCACCCGCCCTGACGCTCAATCGCCTCTGCGGCTCGGGGCTGCAGGCGATGCTCTCGGGCGCCCAATCCCTCGCCCTCGGCCAGGCACGCTACGTGCTCGCCGGAGGTGCCGAATCGATGAGCCAGGCACCGCACGTCGTTCGCGGCGCACGCAGCGGTTTCGCACTCGGCACGAAAGTCGCGTTCGAGGATTCGCTCTGGGAAGCGCTGACCGATTCCTACAACGGCATGCCGATGGCGATCACCGCCGAGAATCTCGCCGCGAAATATTCGGTCTCGCGTGAAGAGTGCGATGCCTTCGCGCTCGCGAGCCAGGAGCGCGCGCTCGAGGCGCAACGGAGCGGCTATTTCGCCGAGGAGATCGTTGCCGTCGAGGTGCCTGGGCCGAAAGGGACGAGCCAGCGCATCGATCGCGATGAGGGGCCGCGCGAGGGGCTCTCGATGGAGCGGCTTGCGAAGCTGCCCGCGCGCTTTCGGAAAGAGGGCGTAGTGACTCCCGGAAACGCGAGCGGAATTACCGACGGCGCGGCGGCGGTCGTGCTGACGACGGTAAAGCAGGCGCGCGCCGATGGCCTTCGTTGGATCGGCAGGCTCCTCGGAGGTGCCTCGGTCGGCGTCGAGCCCGATATCATGGGGATCGGGCCGGCGATGGCGATTCCCGCAGCGTTACAGCGCGCCGGTATCGCGCGCGAACGCGTCGATCTCGTCGAGATCAACGAGGCCTTCGCGCCGCAGGTGATCGCGTGTCTGCGCGACCTCGGCGACGACGGGAGGAAGCTGAATCCGCATGGCGGAGCGATCGCGCTCGGACACCCACTTGGCGCCTCGGGAACGCGCATCGCCTATACGGCGCTGCACGAATTGCAGCGGCGCGGCGGTGGTATCGCTGTGGCCTCGGCCTGTATCGGCGGCGGCCAGGGAATCGCGGCTGTTTTTTCCGCCGAATAGAGCGTGAACGGCGAGTCGGCGCCCCCACAACGTCGCGTGCCGTGGGGGCGCATTCTCGACATCGTGGCGGTCGCCCTGATTCTTTTTGCTCTCTGGAAGCTCTTCGTCGCTCCGCGTTTCCTCAATGCCCCGGGGGCCTATCCGGCACCGCGGGTCTCGTTCGCTCGTCTCGATGGCGGGGCTCCATTTACGGTCGCCTCGGCGCGAGGGCACGTGCTCTTCTTAGACTTTTTTGCGACGTGGTGCACGCCGTGCCGTGCGGAACTTCCATTCATCCAGGCGTGGGAGCGCGCGCACCCGCAAGCGTTGGTCGTTCCCGTCGACGTTGGGGAACCGCGCGCATCGGTACGCCGTTTCGCCGTCGCCCACGCGATGAAGCGCGTCGTTCTCGATCCCGAACAACTCTCGCGCGGTTTCTTTCAAGTCCTCGGATTTCCGACGATGGTGGTGATCGACGCACGAGGGAATATTCGCGCGACCTGGACCGGCTTTAACCCGGCGATCGGTCTCGCAATGAGTAATGCGCTGCAGAGCCTATCGAAAAAGCGGTAGGAGCGTACGCCCCCACCGCCTTGTCGTAGAACGCAATCGTTCTATGGGTTGACGATAAACGTGTCGCTGGTGGGGATGTTCCAGGAGCTATACGCGAGGTAGAACGTTCCGTTATTCGCCCAATCCGTGCCCCACGAATTTGCCACGATGAAGGCCTGGTTGGCGTCGTCATAGCCGACGATCGCCATGGCGTGTCCGCCTCCGGTCGCCGTCGGGCCGGTCCAAATAGACGTTGCCGTGAGATTATTAAACCCGGCATCGACGTTGGCTCCCCAGGGAACCGGAACGCCGGCGGCGATCGAGGCCTTGATCTGCGCGATCCCGTTCGGATCGTTACGCGGAAGGTAGGTGAAGTTCGTGATGCGATTGGGCTGCGCGGCGGTAAATGCCATCGAACTGGGTTTCGTGAGATCGTCGGCGGGATTGTAGGGCATATCAACCCACGGCGGGTCGCCCTTCGCAATGAGGAGCGTTAATGCGTCGCTCTCGAGACTGCCGCCGTTGGGAAGGCGGATTTGGTTGTAAATGAATGCTGGCGAAAGGATCTTGGTGTAATCGGGTGCTCCGGCGCCTGTCAAGAAACTCGTGTAGCCGTTACGGCTCCCCAAGCCCGAGATTGTCGACGCGGTCATGTACCCGGTCGCCCAGGCGACGCAGGAGCCTTGGGCGCCTTGGTTCCCGCTCGGCGGTCGAACGGAGATCATCGCCGATTGCGGCAAGCGCAACGCGAGTGGACGGCGTGCCGCGCCGCTAAAGGTCGTGCTTCCGTCGCCGAAAGCCGCCGCCATCTCGTTGGTCATGCGCTGGTCGCCGCCGACGGTTTCGGTGGTTCCGTTGACGTTGACCGTGTCGTTGGGAATGTGCTCGGCTAAGGTCGCCGTTCCGGTCAGCGATCCGACGGTTCCCGTGAAGGTCGTCGCTCCATATCCCGACGAGCCGCCGTTATAGGCGAACGTCAGCCGTTGATTCGCACTCGTGAACTGAATGACGGGAAGCGTGCCGGGGGCGCCGCTCGGAGCGGTGACGAGTACCGGTGTCGTCAGTCCCTGAGAACCGACGATACGGTTGCCGTTTGCGTCGTATGCAAGCAAGGTCAGCAACACGTTCTGCGGGGTGCCGATCTTGACGGTCGTCGGTTCGACGGAGAGTTTCACCGATGCAATCGTTCCGCCGAAGCTCAATCCGACGCTCTGTGCGTGGTAGAGCACGTATTGGCCGATGGTCGCGGTCGAGAGCACGCTGCTCCCGGCGGTGAGATTGATAACGTATCCGCTCGGGCCGACGGGCGCGTTCGGAACGCTCACGCTACATCCCGTCGGCGTACACGGCGCAGTGACCGTTTGCGCGGGCTGGCCGATAACGTTGCCGCTGACGGATACCCCGGTGACGGCTCCGACTCCCGGCGAGGGAATCGTGATATTGAAGGTGAGCGGTGTCGTGAGACCGCTGATAAACCCAGGGACCGTCGCCGGTGTTGCGACGGCGAGCGGAGCCGAGGGTTGCGACGGCAGAAACGTCGCATTGGATCCACCGCACGCTGAGAGGAGCAACGCTCCGAAAGCGGCGATCGTGCTGAGCAAAGCGCGCTTGAAAAACATGGGCTGGGTCTTCCATTAGGAAAGGCTCACCCCTTTTTTCTGACAACCGAACGTCCGCTCGAATGTTGTAAAATATCCGTAATTACGGCTACCGCCCGGTCCACGCAGCCTTGCGCTTTTCGAGAAACGCGCTCGTCCCTTCGCGGAAGTCCTCGCTATTGACGAGCAGACCGAACTCCATCGCCTCCACTTCGAGTGCGTCGGCGAGCGAGAGGTGCGCTCCGCGATAGATCGCGCGTTTGCAGGCCGCGATTGCGAGCGGCGCCTTGCTTGCAATTGCCGCAGCGATGCGGTGCGCTTCATCCATGAGCCCGGCGAGCGGAACGACGCGCTCGACGAGTCCGATGCGTAGCGCCTCCCGCGCATCGACGATCTCACCGGTGAGGCAGAGATAGAGCGCCATGCCCTTGCCGACGAGCCGCGTGCTGCGCTGCGAGCCTCCGTATCCGGGAATGAGGCCGAGATTGACCTCGGGTTGTCCGAACTTTGCGTTCTCCGATGCGATGCGAATATCGCAGGCCATCGCCAACTCGCAGCCGCCGCCGAGCGCAAAGCCGTTGACCGCCGCGATCACCGGCGTCGAGAGCGATTCGATCTGCGTGGTGATCGCTTGCCCGAACCGCGCCTTATCGGCGCCCGCTCCGGCATTCGGGAGCGCGTTGAGTTCGCCGATATCGGCGCCGGCGGCAAAGGCTTTCTCGCCCGAGCCGGTGAGGACGATCGCTCGAATCTCGGGGCGTGCATCGAGTTCGGCGAGCGCGCGCGAGAGTTCGCCGAGGAGCGCTGCGTTGAGTGCATTGAGGACGTTGGGGCGGTCGAGCGTAATCGTTGCGATCGCTCCCGCCTCCGAGACGAGAATGTTGGGCTCGGCACTACTCATAATCGTAGAAGCCCTTACCGCTCTTGCGGCCGTGCCGTCCGGCGAGCACCATGCGTTTGAGGAGCGGCGGTGCGGCCATCATCGGATCTTTGAACTCTTCGAACATAATCTGCGCGATGTAATAGGTGGTATCGAGACCGACGAAGTCGAGTAATTCGAGCGGCCCCATCGGGTAACCGCAGCCGAGTTTCATGCCCTTATCGATATCTTCTTTGCTCGCGAGGCCGCCTTCGTAGCAGCGGATCGCGTAGAGAAGATACGGGATGAGCAAGCGATTGACGACGAAGCCCGGCGTATCTTGGGCGAGAATCGGTTCTTTGCCGAGCGTCTTGGCAAAGGCATAGAGTTCGTCGATCGTATCTTGCGTCGTGGCGATCGTGCGGACCACTTCGACGAGTTTCATAATCGGAACCGGATTGAAGAAGTGCAGGCCGGCGACGCGATTGGGGCGCTTGGTCGTCGCGGCGAGTTCGATCACGCAAAAGCTCGACGTGTTGGTGCAGATAATTGCGTGAGGCGCCAACAACTCGTCGAGTTGTTTGAAGAGCGATTTTTTTGCCTCGGGGTTCTCGACGATCGCTTCGATAACGAGATCGCAATTTTTGAGATCGGCGATCGACGTCGTTCCTTTAATGCGTCCGACGATTGCGTCGCGCTCGCTCTGGGGGAGCTTGCCTTTTTCGACGAACTTATCGAGCGACTTTGCAATGGATGCAAGGCCGCGCTGCAACGGAGCTTCGGCGACTTCCATAAGGATCACGTCGAAGCCGGCGCTCGCCGCGGTCTGCGCGATGCCGTTGCCCATGAGTCCGGCGCCGCAGACGCCGACCGTACGAATCTTTGACACGTGTGAAAACCTCTCGCTTCCTTAAAATGAGATAAAGAGCGCAGGTGCTTTCGTCCTCTCGTCGGTATCACCCTAGGAGAAAGGGGAGACGGTATCGGTGCGGACAGCGTATCATGAGGCTCTAGAGGGAACCCGGCTCGACGTCGTGCGTCTCGGCGCGTTGGTCGGCGACGCCATTCGCGTGAGCGTCGATGCCCTCGAGCGCCGCGACGAAGCGACCGGTGCGCGCGTTGTCGCAGGCGACGATATCATCGACGACCTTCGTCGCAAGATCGAGGCGCATTGTATCGAGCTGATCTGGCGCCAACAGCCCGTCGCCGGCGAACTCCGCGAGATCGCGGCGATGCTGGAGATCGCGACCGACCTCGAACGCGTAGGCGACTACGCCGTCGAGATCGCAAAAAATGCGATAAAACTCGCAGATACCGCACTGCGCCCGCAGAAGGTCGAGATCGATCGGATCGCCGCCGTCGCACACGGCATGCTGCTCGACGCGATGCGAGCCTACACCGAACGCGACTCCGAACTCGCGACCGAGGTCATCGCGCGCGATGACGACGTCGATCGGCTCTACAAGCGCAGCATCGCGCTGCTGCAAGAAGAGATGCAACGCGACTCCGAACTCGTGACCTCCGGCACGCGCTACCTCTTCGTCCTCACGGCGGTCGAGCGTGTTGGCGACCGCGCGAGCAACATCGCTTGGCACACGAAAGATATGATCGGCGAATAGGGTGGCGGAGTTCGCCCCGCCGCTCGACCGCGAACTTTTTGCGGTAACCCGCGAGCACACGTACCTCAACCACGCCGCCGTTGGGGTGCTCCCTACCCCTACCGCAGAGGCGTTGCACGCATTTGTGGAGGCGCATGCGACGGGCGGCGTCCTCGGGACGTTCCCATACGAAGCGGCGATGGCGCGCTATCGCGAGACGATCGCCGGAGCGATCGGAGCGCAAGGCAGCGATATCGCCGTGCTCCGAAATACCAGCGAAGCTGCGAACGTACTCGCTCGAGGTTTCGATCTACAGGCGGGCGACGAAGTGCTCGTACCCGCCGAGGAGTTTCCGAGCAATGCGTGGCCCTGGCGCGCACTTCGCGCGCGCAGCATCGTCGTCCGCGAACTCGATTGCTCTCGTGAAGTCTTGAGCCCCGAGCGGCTCGAACGCGAGATCGGCGCGCGGACGCGGGTGCTCGCGCTCTCGTGGGTCGGCTATGCAGATGGCGCGCGTCACGATCTCGCAGGGCTCGCGGCGGTCGCCCATTCCCACAATATCGCTTTCGTGGTCGATGCCATCCAGGGGCTCGGAGCGCTCGATCTCGACGTCGTTGCGAGCGGCGTCGATGCGCTCTTTGCAGGCGGTGCGAAATGGCTCTGCGCGCTTCAGGGCGTCGCGTTCCTCTACGTCTCGCCGGAGCTACGCGAGCGCTTGCATCTCGCTGCGCCGGGCTGGCGTAGCGTCGTCGATATCTGGGATTTTCATAACCAATCGCAAGGGTGGATCGGCGATGCGTCGCGCTTCGAGGGCGGGACGCCGAATTTTATCGGCGCACTCTCGCTCGCACGTTCGCTCGAACTTTTCCGCGCGGTTGGAATCGCGCGCATCGAACGGCACGTCGTGGTGTTGCGGGAGCGATTGGCGGCCGGGGTACGCAATCTCGGTGCGACGATCGTGGAGCGATCGGGCGGTGCCGGCGCCTCCGGAATCCTCACGTTTTTTATACCCGGGCGGGAGAGCGTTGCGCTGGGGAAAGCGTTGCAGAGCGAGGGCTTCGTCACCACCTGGCGCGCGAACGGTATTCGCGTCTCGCCGCACGGCTATAACGATCTCGCCGAGATCGACGCGTTTATCGCCGCACTAGCGGCGAAGGCCTAACCGACGCTCAGGGGCTCGCGACATCCGCGAGCGTGATATGGGGAAAGATCGCCGGGCTCCACTCGACCTCGGCTTCAGGAATCGAACCGAAAAAATCGACGAGCGTCTGGAGATGACCGATCGTGAACATGCGCTTGACGATCGCGGAGGCTCCAACGAGGCGCAGGCGCGTCGCATTTCCCAAACGAGCCGCGCGCATACGCGTGGTCTCGCGGACGGCGTTGACGAACGTTGTATCGGCAAAGGTCACCGCCGTCATATCGACGATGGCGACCGGGGCCTCGATGAGCGCTGCTAAATCCCAATGAAGTTCGTCGCGAACTTCTAAATCCAAATCCCCCGAGAGTGCGACGACGACGGCGCGCGTATTCATGATGTACCTTGAGCGTTATGCTCGACCTTTTCTCCGTGCAGCATAGCGCCTCGCGGTCCTCGGCGTCTGTCCCGAATCGCTCAGAGCCGCAGAACGCCCAGGTGGGGCGGAGTTAGCGAGCGAGCGCCGCTTCCGCGGGAAGCAGCGCGCATGAGGCCATCACCGCATCGGTCATCCCGTGAATGAGGCGCTTGTCAGCTGGGGCGATCGTCGCAAGGATTCCCCCGACGCGGACCTCGTCGCCGAGCACGAAGTAATAGGGGCAGAGCCGAACGCGCCCGTCGAAGGTGCGAATCTCGTCGCTACTGCGGTCGAGATAGCTCTGGCGTACGCGCTTGGGCTTATGAAAGCGCTGGAGAATATGCGGCGTCTTCTCGAATTGTGCGAGTCCGTTGCGAAGCGCCTCGACCCATTCCTCGCGCGTTAGGTCGTTGGCGACCTTCACGCCGCGCGAGCCCCATGCGAGTTCGGAGAAGCCCGATGGTTTCACCACGTATTCGCGTTCGCTTTTCGTCAGTTCGGCGAGGGCCATGAAGTCGTCGACGGGGCGCCCCGCGACCGTGACGCCGACGATCGCGGCCTGCGGCGGTAGCGGGCGCGGATCGAGAATCCACGTTTCGGGGAAGAGGCTCCGTAAGCGGATAAAGAGCTCCTCGCCGAGTTCGCCGACCCAGAGACGCTGGAGCGCGTAATGGTGAAGCAGAGCGAAGGAGAGCTTCTCTTCCAAGTGTGCCTTCGGCGGAGGAGTCATCCGCACGCGTTGGTGACGCGCGGCGTAGAGCATCAGCTCCTGCTTGGGAACGTTGAGCAGATCGAAGAGCTCGAAGTTCCGATAGAGCGCGTCGATGCGATGCTCGCCGCCGCCCTCCTCGCGAACGAAGAGCGCCTCTTCGGTGAAGAGGATCTGCTCGGGGCGGACGACGGCGATATCGGCGATACCGAGCCGCGCAATATCCGCGGCGAGCCAACGCATCTCGGCGCGATAATCCTCCGATTCCTCGGAGACGACGACCGCGACGCTGGGGTGCTCCTTGCCGGTCTGCGCGGCGAAGATCTCGGCAAAACCGCGGGCCATGCCGTCGCGCCCTCCGACGCTCTCGCTACCGACCGAGCAATACGCGTGTGCCATCGCGCCGACAAACCCCATGCCGCCCGGGACGCTATCGAGCTCCGATGCGATAAACCCACTCTCCGTGATGAGGAGATCGGGACGAATCACCGCCGGGATATCGTTCTTAAAGCGGTTCTGTCGCGAGAGGCGGAGGATGTGTTCGGGCTTCCCGAGATCGAGATACTCGGCGATAAATGCCGGCGCGGTGCCCCGCACGCTGCGGGTATACAGCGTATTGAGCGCCTTGTAAAAGCGGAGGAGATCGTTGCCGATGCGTTCGATCTGCGAGAGCTGCTCCTCCGAGAGCCCAAAGGGTTCGGAGGCGACGCGCCAAGCGATGCGGTCTTGCTCGTTCTCAACCCGGAAGAGCCCCGGGGGAATCGCTGCTTCGACCTGGAGCGCTCGATCGTGGGCGGTCAGGTCGGGAGTGGTGGATGTACAGGACAAAAGAAACCTCTATCGACAGCCGTCGGGGATTTTCGCTGAGTTATACGCGATGTAACGTCGCCGCATGATTCTTTGGAACGC
>JABEUW010000019.1 GCA_013043945.1 Vulcanimicrobiota bacterium
GCTCAATATATCTTCGCGTTGATCGTCGTCGCCGTCGTTTTACTGCTCTTTGCCATGCTCGTGAAGGCGCTCGGACGCGGGCGCATCGTCCTTTCGGCGGATAGGCGCTTGGTGACGGTGCTGGAATCGACGCCGCTTGGCGCGCACGGAGCGCTGCACGTCATCAAAGTCGGCGGCCGCTATCTGCTCGTTTCGAGCGCGGTTTCGGGTACCCGACAAGTCATCGAGATTCCCGCTGAAGAGATCGACGGGTGGATGGCTGCCCAGCGTGCGGGGTTCGACGTTACCAAACGTGCGTGGAACTCGATGTTCTCATTGCCTTGGAGCAAACGATGAGGGCGCGCACCTGCGTTCTTGTTGCAGCGGCTCTCGGCTTTGCGATGCTGCTGCTCGCGCCTGCATTCGTCGCGGCGGCGACCGCACCAACGCCGCCCTTGCCGCCGATCCCGTCATTGAGTATCGGCTTAGGGCAGGCACAATCGCCGCAGCAAGTGGTGGGTGCCTTGCAGGTGCTGCTATTGCTCACCGTGCTCGCTCTCGCCCCGACGCTGCTGGTTTTGATGACGTCGTTTACGCGAATCATCATCGTCCTCTCGTTCGTGCGCACGGCGCTTGGCACCGCACAGGTCCCGCCGAACCAGGTGCTGATCGGCCTCGCGCTGCTGCTGACGTTCTTCGTGATGAACCCGGTCATTACTACGATTAATACGACTGCGGTTCAGCCGTATATGAAGAAGCAGATCTCGCAGCAAGTCGCGCTCGACCGGGCGGCCAAACCGCTGCGAGCATTCATGTTTAAACAGACGCGCGAGAAAGATCTCGAACTTTTCTATTCCATATCGAAGCACCCGCGCCCGAAAAAGCAGGCCGACGTTCCAACGTATATCTTGGTGCCGGCCTTTGTGATCTCCGAACTGAAAACGGCGTTTCAGATCGGCTTTCTTCTCTACGTTCCGTTTATCGTAATCGACATGGTCGTGGCTAGTATCTTGCTCTCGATGGGCATGATGATGATTCCACCGGTGCTCATTTCCTTGCCGATTAAAATTCTGATCTTTCTCTTAGTTGACGGCTGGAATTTGGTTGTCGGGGCACTCTTCGCGAGCTTTAAAACATGACCGTCAGCGATGCTTTGAGTCTGGGCCGAGAGGCGATATTCGTGGCGCTTTTGGTCTCCGCACCGGTGCTATTGATCAGCCTCGTAACGGGTCTGATCATCTCACTCTTGCAGGCGGTTACCCAATTGCAGGAGCCGACGCTGACCTTCATTCCGAAAATTCTCGTATCGGCCGCCGCCATTCTGTTCTTTGGACCGTTTATGCTTGCATTGCTGACCGATTTTACGACGCGCGTGTTTTCGTCGGCGGCGAACGTCATTCACTAGAGCGGCATGCTCGATATTTTCGGCATTACCGGGGCGCAGTTCCAGACGTTTTTTCTGATCTTCGTTCGGGTCAGCACGATGCTTTTCGTCTTTCCGATCTTCTCGGCGCCGCAAATTCCGATTCAAACGCGGTTCGGCCTCGGCGCCTTGCTCTCGTTTTTGCTCTTGCATACGGTGCCGACGCTCGCCCCTTTTACCAGCCTTCTCGCGCTAGTCATCGCGATTCTCGCGCAAATTGGATTGGGATCCATCGTCGGTTACATCGCATCGCTGGTCTTCGCCGGCATTCAGTTCGCCGGCGAGCTCATCGATCTCGAGATCGGATATGCGATCGCCAACGTTATCAGCCCGACGACGCAGCAGCAAGTCACCATCATCGGTGAATTCGAGCTCGCACTGGCGACCCTAATCTTCCTCGCAACGAACTCGCACCTCCTCCTCATTGCCGGTATTGCGGGCTCGTTTAACCTCGTTCCGCTCCCCTACATCCACATGGACCCGTCGCTTGCGGGGAACGTTGTGGGGATATTGGCGTCGTCGTTCGACATCGTGTTTAAAATTGCGGCTCCGGCGGCGATCGCGCTCTTTATTACCAACGTCTCGCTCGCTCTGATGGCGCGCGTTGCGCCGCAGATGAATGTCTTCGTGGTGGGCTTTCCAATTCAGGTTACCGTCGGCCTGATTACGCTCGCGGCGAGCCTGCCGTTGCTCGCGACGGTTGGACCGCAGCTATTCGACCAGCTCTCGCGGCAGATGGACACGGTCATGCGCTCGCTCCGCTAGTGCTTTCGTTAGCCCGAGTAGGTTGAGTCTGTCAGCCCTACTCGGCGTGATAACTGCGTTGCTGCCCGGCGTTAGAAGTAGGAGAGCTGCCCGATCTTATTCCCGGCGCTCTCGCTGAAGTAGATGCGCTGGTCGGGGCCGATCGCCAGGGCGAGCGGGCTCGATGCTGCCGTCGGGATCGAGTACTCGGAGAGTCCACCGCCGTTGGAGAGATATTGGCCGATCTTATTGCCGACGATATCGGTGAAATAGAAGTTACTATCGGCGCCCTGTGCGATCGCGCCGATCGTCGGCGAGGATCCAAGCGCGACGCCGAGCGTCTTCTCGGTGAGGCCGGTACCGTTGGTCAGCATGCGCCCGATCTTATTCGTGCCTTGCTCGAGGAACCAGAGCGCC
>JABEUW010000179.1 GCA_013043945.1 Vulcanimicrobiota bacterium
CGAGCAGCACCAACGGAAACGGGACCTCGCCGAGAAAGGCTTTGCGCGCCATCCAGAGCAGCGCCGTGCTATCTTTTCCGATTGACCAGATCATCGCTGGGTTATCGATGCGCGCAAAGGCTTCGCGAAGAATGTAGATGCTCTGCGATTCGAGCGTTGCGAGATCGTCGGGAAGTTGCGAGCGCTGCATCACAGCTCGCTCGCTTTGCGTACCCCGCTGCGAGTTCCCCCCGAGGGAGCGACGCATGCCGCCGGCTCGGGGGAACGCTCGCGTGGCATGCGTTAGCCGCGGACGGTGATCTTCTTCGGCTGTGCTTTGGGGAAGGTTGCCGACGAGCCCGCGGCGGAGGGCGGGGCGTTGACTAGCAGTCATGGCAGTTCGGCCTTGGTGGCTCTCCGAACGGGGCTGTGAGGGAAGGAGCTTTCTTTTGTGAGCAATAACTAGGGCGCACGCTGGCCTCACCTATCGACGCAGTATATTTTTTGCGGCTGGGGTTCTGTGGTTCACTCACATCCGAGGAGGTCGGTCGATGCGCTACGGGAGTCGCCTGAGTTTTCTGTTTGCCGCGCTGCTAACGGCGGGGCTCGCCGGCTGCGGCGGCGGTGGCTCCGGCGGTGCCGGGCCAGCGGCGGTGCTGCCGGGAGGCCCGGGGCTTCCCTCGACGGGCGCCGCGGCGAACGCGCACGTGGTGATCTCGATTCCGAAGCCGAGCGCGAGCACCGGGCGCACCCCGGCCTACGTTTCACCGGCGACGCAGTCGATCTCCGTCGCCGTCGACGGCGGCACCCCGACGGTACAGAACCTCTCGTCAAGCTCGCCGAACTGCTCGAGTGCGGGGACGGCGTATCCGCTGAACTGCACCGTTCCGGTGAGCGCCACCGCCGGCTCGCACACCCTCACCTTCATCACCTACGACCAACCGAATGCCGCCGGGAACAAGCTCTCGGCGAACAGCATCTCGGTGACCTTCGTCGCCGGGCAGAACCCGGCGATTCCCGTCGTCCTCGCCGGTGTGCCGGCCTCGTTCCAGGTGGCCTCAGCGACGACAATGTCGTCGAGCTCGATCTCCGGGAGTGCGACCACGGGCTATGGGTTCTTGATGGCGTCAACCTCAAAGATTCTCATCGTGACGCTCGATGCCGACGGCAATTACATCGTCGGCCCCGGCGCGCCGACGATCGCCGCGTCGTTGACCGGGGTAACCGCGGGCTCCGGCATTGCGATCGCCCCGGCGGGCGGCGGCAATCCGAATCTCTTCACGCTCGCATCAACCGGCGCGGGCTCGGCGGCGCTCGCACTCACCGCAACCCCGTCGGCCGCGCTCGCTGGAAGCGCGCTGAACGCGACCGTCCCGCTCTCTGCGGGGGCCTTGGTGACGACGGTCGCCGGCGAGAACGGCGCAACGGGGCTCGTCGACGGTACCGGGACGACCGCGAGGTTTAGCGGCCCTTCTGGCGACGCCTACGATTCCGCAAACGGCAACATCTACGTGGTCGATAGTTGCATGATTCGGGAAGTGACGCCGGGTAATGGAACGGCGAATAGCGCTACGGTCACCACGATCGCCGGGGATCCGGCGGCCTGCGGCCATGTCGATGGAACCGGCACTGGAGCGCAGTTCCGATTTCCCTATGGCATCGCATACGATTCGACGAACGGCGATCTCTACGTTCCAGACGGATGTTCCATTCGGCAAATAACGCCGGGGAACGGCACCGCGAACAGTGGGGTCGTCACGACGATCGCCGGTAATTACACCATCTGCGGCGAGATCGACGGCACCGGAACCGGAGCGCAACTCAACTATCCCGACGGCATCGCCTACGATGCGGCGACGCACGATCTCTACGTTACCGACGAGAGTGGCTGCACGGTTCGGCAGATCGATCCGGGCAACGGTACGCTCAATAGCGGCGTCGTTATCACGATCGCCGGCAATCCGTCGAGTTGCACGTCGACCGACGGCACCGGGGCGAGTGCGACGTTCAATAACATTGAGGGCGTTGCCGTCGATTCGGCGAACGGCGATCTCTACGTGACCGATAACTGTTCGGTTCGGCAAGTGACGACCGGGAACGGCAGTGCGAACAGCGGTGTCGTAACGACGATCGCCGGAAGCAACAGCACCTGCGGTTTCGTCGATGGTACAGGAACGGCGGCGCAGTTTGCGAGCGGCCTCAACGGCATTGATTACGACCCCACCAACGGCGATCTCTACGTCTCCGACGATAGCAATTGCAACCTGCGGCAAGTAACGCCGGGTAACGGCACCGCGAACAGCGGTGTGGTGACGACGATCGCGGGCGGCAATAGCTCGGAGTGCACGTTCGCCGACGGGCTCGGCAACATCGCTCGCTTTAATTATCCGTTTTTCCCTGCCTACGACCCGACGAACAACTCGTTGTATGTCGGCGATGATAACTACACGATCCGACAGGTGCAGCTATGAAACGTTTGATCTTTGCCGCGAGCGTCGCTCTTTCACTCGCACTCGTCGGCTGCGGCGGTAGCGCCGGCGCCGGCGGAGCGGCCGCCCTTCCCGGTGCGGGAACCGCGCTTCCGACTACGGATGCGCGCGTCGTGATTACCATTCCGCAGAGGGCCGGTACCTCGGCGGGATCGCGGGCCCCCGCATACGTCTCGCCCTCAACGCAATCGTTGACGGTGGCGATCGACGGTGGGACGCCGACGGCGCAGAACCTCACGCCGGGCTCGCCGAACTGCAGCGTCGGCGGCCCTTTGAGTGCGCTCACCTGCACCGTCCCGATCGCCGCGACGCCGGGCTCGCACACGTTTACGTTCACCACCTACGATGGACTCGGCGGAACGGGGAACGCGCTCTCCACCAATGCGGTGACGCAAACGATCGTAGCGAATCAAACGAACTCAATCGACGTTACGCTCGCAGGGGTGCCCGTTTCATTGCAGGTGTTCGTTCTGGGCAGCGGCACCGGCATATCCGGCATCGTTACCTCGGGGCTGCAGGTCGCGGGTGCGGTCTCGATCCCGCTCTCCGTCGCTCCCCTCGACGCGGACGGCAATATCATCATCGGTCCCGGTGCGCCGACGCTCGCCGCCTCGATAACGGGTGCGACCCCGGGTTTGGGAACCACCGTTGCGCCGAACGCCGCGAATCCTAACGAATTTACCGTGAGTGCGCTCGCCGCTGGTTCGGGGACGTTCTCAGTAACGGCGACGCCTGCGACCGCGTCGGCGGGTTCGCCGCTCTCGGCGACGGTTCCGCTCACGTTCGAAACGCTCACGACGACGATCGCCGGCAAGCCCTTCTACCCCGGGTTATTCGATGGCACCGGCACCTCCGTTCGCTTTAAAGCTGTCGCAGGTATCACGTACGATTCAGCGACCGGCGATCTCTACGTTACCGACACCGCGAATTGCGCGGTTCGCTCGGTGACCCCGGGGAACGGTACCGCGAATAGCGGCACCGTCGTGACCCTCGCCGGCTCACCGGCCTGCGGCCTCGCCGACGGCACCGGGGCTTCGGCGCGCTTTTACAACCCGATCGGCGATGCATACGATCCCGCCAACGGGTACATCTACGTCACCGATCTGTCGAATTGCGCAATTCGTCAGCTCGCTCCGGGAAGCGGGACGGCGGGAAGCGGCACGGTCGTGACGGTCGCGGGTGGAGGGGGCTGCGGATACGCCGACGGCACCGGAGCGGCCGCGAAGTTTTATAACCCGGCGGGCGTGGCGTACGATCCTGCGAATGGAGATCTCTACGTTACCGACGATTCGAATTGCATGGTTCGCGAGATCATTCCCGGCAATGGGACGGCGGGGAGCGCGACGGTCCTGACGCTCGCCGGAAGCACAACCTGCGGATTTGCGGATGGAACCGGCACCACCGCGCGCTTCAACCATCCTGCGAGTATCGCCTACGATCCGGTGAATGGGGATCTCTACGTTACTGATAACGGCAATTGCGTCGTTCGCCAGGTGACGCCCGGAAACGGGACGGCGAATAGCGGCACGGTCACGACGCTCGCCGGAAGCACGTGCGGGTTTGCTCAGGGAACCGGCACGAGCGTGAAATTCGGAGAGGCCTCCGGGATTGCGTACGATTCCGCAAACGGTAATTTTTATATCACCGACTATACAAACTGGGTGATTTGGCAAATGACGCCCGGGAACGGCACGGCGAATAGCGCATCGGCGATGGTCGTCGCGGGCGGAGTGAGGGGATGGAGCGACGGCATCGGTCCCATTGCCCAGTACTTTAGTCCGGATTTTCTCGCCTACGATCCGACGAACAACGCTCTCTACATCACCGATGCAGGGAGCGATACCGTACGGGAACTCCAGCCCTAGCCCCGCGCCTCAAAACGGCGTCGATTTGATGACCGAGGGCGGCATAAAGCGCGCAAGCCCGCGCTGAAGATCGCGATCGATTTCCTTGAGAACGGACTGCTTCAGATCGTACGCATTCGCGAATACGGCGAAATCGTTGACGACCGTGCTCACCTCATCGATAATCTCGGCGGCCTGTGATGCTTTGATCCCCTGCACATTGGCCGCCTTTTCGAACGTGCTGCGCGTGATGTCGTCGCCGGTGCCGGGCCCACGCGAATACGTCAAGTCAAAGGCCGGCGCGAGCGTCCAGCCTCCACGCTCATCCATCAAAAACGCGTGTTGATTTGCGTGATCGTCGCGATTGTGAGCCAAGACGTTAAAGACCATTCGCCGGTACATGTCATCAACTGCGGCTTCGCTGCCCGTCATTCTTCGGCTCAACTTCATGAGATCGTCGTAACCCATCGTCGGCTCGTGCCACGGCACTTCGAGGAGCGCCGCCGCTGATATCATATGCAGTCGGCGATTTCCGTCCAGTCGATCGAAGCGCTCCGTCGCGAAGTAGCGGCCTCGGTTCCCCTCGATCAAGCGCGTTGCGCTCATCGGCAATCCCGCTGCGCGCGCCATATCGGCGTAGGTAGCTTCAAGCGCGCCGATATCCTCGATATCGTTTGCAGAGTTGCGGAACTTGATAATCCAGTGACTGAAGCCTTCAGGCACGTCGGCATCACCAGCAACGACCTGACCGGCCGCGTTCATTCCGACGAGCACCTTGGGGCGCGCACCGCCCGATGACCCGCCGAGACGCTCGAGTTGCTCGAGCGCAGCCGTCTCTTGGCCGTCGAGCAATTCAATCGCGCTTGCCGCTAGCGCATCGAGATCTATGCGGGCCTCTTCTTCTTGTGTGATCTCGGGCGCGTACACGAGCGCTCCGGGCCCACGCCGTCCAACGATCGCAAGCTGGTCGAGCGCGGTCAGCGACGCATAGGGAATCCCCTCGCGCTCTGCGCGACGGCGCACGAGCATCTCGCCCCATGCATCGGGAAGGCTATGCGCAAAAACACCCGAGAGCCCGTGAAAATCAGGAGCGTTCGTCGGGTAGAGAAGCCCGGTCGTTGACGGCGAGTCGAACAACGGGCTCAGCACGAGCGGCCTCTGCGCGAGCGTTGGTGCGTACTCGAACGCCACGTCGGTACGTGTGAGCGCAAGACGTCCGACCGGCACGAGAACGCCGGGTGCAAACGCGAACGAAACCGCCAGCGGTAGACCCGCGGGAATCTTCACTCTTTCACCTCTGCAGAAAGATGATCTGCGGGAGCGCCACCGCGCAGCGCGCGCCGACGGATACGGCCGCCGCGCTCCCCAAGTTCGTCGATCGATCGCGGCGGCGGCGAGAAGAGATTGAGGAGAGCCTGGTCGACGCCCAGCGCCGTCGCGATGCGCAGAACCGCAGCGAAGGAGGCCTCGCCGGTTGCTTCAAAGCGGCCGATGGTGGCGATCGAAACGCGCGCACGCTTGGCCAGGTCAGCCTGGCGCAGGTTCTTCTGGAGGCGCAGGCGACGGGCGCGGAGGCCGATCTCGGCCGCGACCTCACGGGGCGTAGCTAGCCTGCTAAAGTAGCGTTTTTGCATGATTATCACTAATAATATAGCATATTTGCGTACTTATCGCCAGTCGCCTCGTGTTTAGAGGTTCGCAAAGACCTCGGCGACCTGGAACGTCAACCATGGCACCTCGGCGCACGCGAAGCGCTCGCCTCGGGCGAACACCGCGAGGCCGGCGTGCGAATACGCGCGCACGATTCGATCGATTGGCACGACGTCGAGTGCGAGCACGCCACCGTACGCGAGATAGGCGTTCATCTTCCACTCGACATCGGCGATACGGTCGTCCGGCGAACGCACCTCGACG
>JABEUW010000180.1 GCA_013043945.1 Vulcanimicrobiota bacterium
CGAATCGCATCGATGAAGCGTTCGTCGTAATCGATACTCTGCACGTCGTATCCGAGCGTCGCCAACGTGCGCGCGACCGGGGTGCCGCTCGCGATCGAGATCTCGCGTTCGGCACTCTTGCCGCCCATCACCACCGCGACGCGCGCCTTACGCAACTCGGCCATGGCCTCCATCCCATTCGCGATCGACAAAAACTCCCACGAGATGTACCTCCAGCTCCAATCCGATACCGAAACGTTCGTAGACCGCGCGCCGAACGCGTGCGAGCAGCGTTGCGACGTCGCAGGCACTCGCTGCGCCGAGATTATTAATAAAGTTCGCGTGGAGCGGTGAGACTTCCGCATCGCCCTCGCGCCAACCCTTCGCCCCCACGGCCTCGATCAGCCGTGCGGCCTTCTCGCCTTCCGGATTGCGAAAGCACGACCCTGCGTTGGGCAGCGCAATCGGTTGGGTTTGTTTGCGACGGACGAGCCGGGCCTGCATCTCCTCGCGCACCGCCTGCGCGTCGCCGTGCGCGAACGCGAGTTCGGCCCCCACCACCACCGCATCGCGCGCGAGGTTGGTGTGCCGATAAAAATACCGGACGTCGACGGAGTGCGGTGCGGGGCGGCTCGGCGACTGCACGCGCACGTCGCGAATAAAATCGCCCATCTCGCGATCGGTACCGGCATTCATTCGCAGCGAGCCGCCGAGCGTACCCGGAATCCCCGCTAACGAACCGATGCCGACCGCACCCGCGCTCGCGGCGCGCGCGGTGATCGCCGCCATCGAAGCGGAGGCGCCGGCAACGACGCGCACGCCCTCCTCGCTCGCGCGCACCTCGACGCGCGCGAAATCGCCGCCCAGGCGCAGCACGATGCCGCGAATTCCACCGTCGCCGACGAGCAAGTTGCTGCCGCTCCCCAAAACGAACCACGGCAAGCGACGGCGCACGCAATGCGTGAGAACCGCGGCGAGTTCGTTCTCGCGTTCGAGTTGCGCGAAGGCATCGGCGGGGCCGCCGATCTTCCACGAGGTGTACGGCGCGAGCGGCTCGCCGAACGCGACGCGATCGCCGAGAAGTTCGCGCAGCATCGCGCGATCGTCGTCGTCGAGCAGCGTCTTCATGCTCGACGCCGTCGTGAGGCTCACCGCAGTGCCGCCGTCGGCATCGCACGTTCGGCGAGCCGCGCCGCGCTGCGGGTGATGGAGCCCGCGCCGAGCATGAGCGCGAGCGTTCCCGGCGGCGACTCCTCTTCGATACGCTCGACGAGCTCTTCGACGCGCGCGACGTAGCGAACGTCGACGCCGAATTCGCTGAGGCGATCGCCGATCGAGCGTTCGCTGATGCCGGGAATCGGCGCCTCCGAAGCGGCGTAGATCGGCGTGAGATAGACGCGGTCGGCGCCGCGCAATGCATCGGCGAAATCGCGCGCGAGATAGCCGGTACGCGAATAGCGGTGCGGCTGAAACGCCACCACGAGCGGCCCCGAGTGGTAGTTGCGCGCCGCCGCGATCGTCGCGCGGACCGCGGTCGGATGGTGCGCGTAATCGTCGACGACGGTGAGCCGTTGCCCGCGCGCGAGTATATCGAAGCGTCGGCGAACGCCGCAAAAATCGCGCAGCCCCGCGGCGATGGCGGCGAAGGGCGCACCGACTTCGCAGGCAACGGCGATTGCGGCGAGTGCGTTGAGCACGTTGATCGCTCCAGGCACGTTGAGCGTGAGGGCGCCGCGCCGTTCGCCGCGCACCACGAGATCGAAGTGCGTGCTCAATCCAGAAAAAACGACGTTCGCCGCGGTGACGTCGGCGAGTGCGGTCATCCCGAAGGTGATCGTGCGTGCGGCACGCTCGCGCGCCGCCAACGATGCGGAGTTCGCATTGTCGATTCCGACGATCGCGGCACCCTCGGCAGGTAATCGGCCGAGAAATTCTCCGAAGGCGTCGATCAGCCGCGGCAACTCGTCGTCGGAGTTCAGGTGATCGTTCTCGATATTATTGATCGCCGCTATGCGCGGTTGCAACAACGCAAACGAACCATCCGATTCGTCGGCCTCGCAGACGAACCACGGCGAAGTTCCATCGACGGCGTTGCGCCCCAACTGCGGATCGATCCCACCGAGAACCAACCCGGCGTCGATGCCGCCCGCGCGTAAAATCGCGTGGAGCATCGCCGTCGTCGTCGTCTTGCCGTGCGTTCCGCAGATCGCGATGCCGTCGCGAAGGCTTGCGATCCGCGCGAGTAATTCGCCGCGATGGACCACGGGAAGCTTGCGTCGGCGCGCTTCGCGAAACTCCGGATTATCGCGATCGATCGCCGAGCTCACGATCACTTCTTCGGCATCGCCGAGCGAATCGGCATCGTGCCCAACGTAGACGCGCGCGCCTTCTGCGCGAAGCTGTTCGAGCAGCTCGCTCTCGGCGAGATCTGAGCCCGCAACGCTTTCGCCGCGCGCGAGCAGAATGCGCGCGAGCGCGCTCATTCCGATTCCGCCGATGCCGATAAAGTGTCGGCGCACGCTCTGGCTCACGTTTGGGTATTTCGCCCCGCGAGCGCCGCTATCCGCGCAAGAATCAGCGCAGTTGGCTCGGAAGTGTGTAAAGTCGCAATCGCGGCGCGCAGCTCCGCCAACCGTTCGGGCGCGGAGAGCCGAGCGAGCCAGATCCCGAGCGAAGCGGCGCCGAGCTCCGCATCGGCGATGGCGACCGCCGCCCCGACGCTCGCGAGCGCGCGAGCGTTCGCGCTCTGGTGGTCGTCGGCGGCATGGGGATAGGGCACCAAAATCGCGGGCAAGCCCAACGCGATGAGCTCGGCGAGCGTCGAGGCGCCGGCGCGTGCGAGCACGAGATCGGCGACCGCGAACGCATCGGCGGGATCGTCGAGATAGGGGCGAATGGCGCCTCCCGCCGCACCGGGGAGCCGCGCGCGCACGCGATCGTACTC
>JABEUW010000181.1 GCA_013043945.1 Vulcanimicrobiota bacterium
CACGACGCTATCGGAATTGACGCCACGTATCGATTCGATCTCTCCCTTGGTAACCGGCTGCATCTGCGCGACGATCGCCAACGTCTCGAGCGCCGGAGAAGAGAGTGAGGTTTTCGGAGGGAGCAGATATTTTTCCACGACCTCCCGCGCAATCGGTGCCGAGCCGAAGCGAAAACCTCCCGCAATAGTACGCAGAATAATGCCGCGCCCATCGTAGCGCTCGGAGAGCGCGGCGAGCGCAAGATCGACGGCCTTTTCGTCGGCATCGACCAATTTGGCGATCCGACGCTGGTCGAGCGACTCTCCGGCGACGAAGAGCAGCGCCTCCACCAACGGTTCGATGCGTGCGGCGGCAGCGCTCAGTTCCTCGCGTTCCTGGATGGTCTCGGCGAGGGCTTCGGCGATAACGGTGTCGGTGCTCATACAGGTGTCGTTTGTCCGTGGTGGAGGGCGATGATGATATCGTCGAAGGCGGCGGGTTGCGCGATGCGAATGCGATTGCGACGCATGAGTTCGAGGACTGCGAGGAACGTCGCGATGACGATCTCGCGCGTCATTCCGAGTTCGTTACAGAGGGCGGCAAAGGTCGTCTCGCCGCGCTCCTTGAGACTGCGAACGATGTAATCCATCTGCGCTAAGAGCGAGATTCGCTCGCGCACGATCGTTCGCTTTTCGGGGCGTGCGTTTCGCAGCATCGCGAGAAACGCGCGGGCGAGGCGATCGGCGTCGATGCGATATCGCTGCTCGAAATCGCCGGTCGCATCGCCGCCTTCGCGGTAAAAAACCGCGCCGGCCTCGCCTTGGCGCGTCCGCAGCGCATCGCCGAGTTCGCGATATTTCGAGTATGCGATCAGGCGGCGCCGCAAGCGCTCTTCCACTTCTTCGGGCGACTCCTCACCGATCTCGGCGAGTTCGGCGGGGATCGCCGGCAGCAGAGCGCGCGATTTCAGAAAAACGAGCGTCGCCGCCATGACGAGATACTCGGCCGCCACCTCGACGTCGAGGGACTCCATCACGCGAACGTAGGCGAGGTACTGCTCGGCAACGCTCGCCAGCGATAGGGTGGCGATATCGAGCTGCTGCTCTTTGATGAGCCCGAGCAACAAATCAAGCGGCCCGTCGAAGACGTCGAGCCGCACGAGGCATGGATCGGAACGCTCCGCGAGCGCGCTCTGGTTCAAGAGCTACGCTGCTCCATCGCCGGTACGAGCGTCGGCTCCAGTTCGAAGCTTCCGATATGCTCCGCCGCCGACTCGAGCGCCATATCGATCAAGCGCTTTTCGTTCACGTATTTGAGCATCTTGCGAGCCATCGTCGCATCGAACCACCGAGCCTCGTCGACCTCGTGATCGTGGTTCTGCGGGTCGCCCGAGAGATAACGCATGGAGAAGAACGTCACGCTCTTCTTGTGCTTTGCTTTCCCGACGTAAAACCAGTAAGAAATTTCGTTGAGACGCCCGAGAATCTCGCCCCAGCAGCCCGTCTCTTCACGAACTTCGCGAATCGCCGCCTGTTCGTTGGATTCCCGATGCTCGACGTGTCCCTTCGGCAGCGTCCAGACGCGCGGCGAGCCTCGACCGATGAGCATGGCATCGAAGCCTGCGTCGCGACGACGAAGGAGAACCCCACCTGCGGAGACCTCGTACTTGATGCGCATCGCTGCCCTCATTTTTTGACGATTCGGGAGACTCATGAGGAGCCGCGGAACGGCCCCTTTCACCTCTCAGTATAGCCCCCGGCTCCAAGAAGCGCCTGCCGAAAGGCATCTCCTCTTTCAAGGAAAAGACCCCGAAAAAGGCTCACCGGCTCCCAGGAGGCTCCTTGCCGAACGGAGCGATCCGGCCGCGATTGCTATACCCTTGGGGGTAGGGTATACTTCGAACGTGCCATTAGGCAGGGAGGTATCCCCATGAACGCACCGAGCGCACCCCATACGGGGCTGCCAAGGATCGTTATCCTCGGCGCCGGCTTCGCCGGACACACCGCCGCACTTCATCTCTCTCGGCTCGTTCGCTCCAAAGCGAACGTGACCGTCATCGCCCCACGCAATCGGTTTACGTGGTTCCCCAGCCTTATCTGGGTTGGAACGGGAACGATGTCCGCCGAAAAAGTTTGGTTTCCGCTCGCACCGGTTTACGAAAAACTCGGCTTCGATTATATCGATGGTCGAGCGGAGAGCATTCGCCCCGACGAACGCGTCGTCGACATTCGACGCGCCGATGGGAGCGAAGAGCATCTTGCGTACGACTATCTCGTTAACGCGACCGGTCCCTATCTCAATTTCGAAGGGACGCCCGGGTTGGGCCCCAAGGAAGGAACGACGCAGAGCGTCTGTTCTATCGAACACGCGCTCGGCGCGCGCGATGCCTATCTGGAGAATGTCGCGCAACTCAAAAAGGGTGCGCGACGACGCTTCGTTATCGGCGTCGGGCATCCGGGTGCGACCTGTCAGGGCGCGGCGTTCGAATACATCATGAACGTCGACGCCGATCTACGGCGCCGCGGCCTCCGCGATCGTGCCGAACTCGTTTGGCTTTCAAACGAGCCCGCCGCGGGTGATTTCGGCGTCGACGGCGTCGAAGCACGGATCGACGGGAAGATCGTGACCGGCTCGACGGTGATCGACGAGCTCTTCAAAGAGCGCGAGATCCAACCGATTCTCGCAGCCGGCGTCACCGGCGTCGGGAAGGACGGAATCGCCTACGATCGCGTCGGGTTCGACCCCGCAACGTTGGAGTACGATTTCGCGATGCTCATCCC
>JABEUW010000182.1 GCA_013043945.1 Vulcanimicrobiota bacterium
AATTATCGGGCGCCTCGCCATCATGGATGCGCTGCTCGATTGTGCGGTGGCGATGACGGTCTTTTGGTGGTTTCGCGGATTGCAGACCGGCAAACGGCGTTACTATATCTTCGGTGCCGTCGCCGCGGGCTTTGGATTTCTGGCCAAGGGGCCCGTCGCTCCGGTCGTCGCCCTGCTGGTGGTCCTCCCATACGCGCTCTGGAACCGTCGCGTCGAACGCACGGCATGGCCGAGTCCGGCGACGTGGTTGTGGGGAACGCTCGCCTTCGTTCTTCCCGTCGCACCGTGGTTTGGGGCGCTGATCGCGCGTACGGGCATCTCCTCGGTCGTTACGCTGATCGGGCATTATACGATCGGCCGTTATACCGGCGTCATCGAAAATCAATCCGGGCCGGTTTGGTATTATCTCCCCGTGCTGATCGTCGGATTTTTCCCATGGATCGCACTACTTCCGAGCGCGGTCGTCGATGGCGTCGGACGGTTGCGGTTGGGAGAGAACGACGAACGCGCGCGGGTTTTGCGCTTGGCATTTTGTTGGGCGGTGATGCCGCTACTCTTTTTCTCGTTCGCGCGCACGAAATTGCCGAATTACATCGCGTTGGAGTTTCCGGCGATTGCGGTGATCTGTGCGATCTATCTTGACGGGCTACTCGAGCGCTCGCGCGTTCGCGCCGCGCTCGTTGCGACGATGGCGGTGCCGTTGGTGATCGGATTGCTGGCGATAGCGGTGGCGATCTTCGCGCGCGATAACCATCTGGGCGAGCCTCTGGCCGTGTTGCGCCCGGCGCTGACGGCGATGGGCGCGACGATTGCGCTGGGCGGAATAGCTATGGCCGCGATGCTGATGCGCCGCGCGAGCGCACCGTTCGCGCCGTTCGCGCTGGCACTGGCGATGGCGGTCGCGATCGACGTGCTCGGCTTGGTCGCGCTTCCGCGCGCCGAACTCTTCAAACCGGTGCCGCGCCTCGCGCGCATCGTGGATGCGCTCCGTCGGCCCGGCGACGTCGTCGTCGACGGCGGCATCGTCGGCGGTGGATCGCTGCTGTTCTACACGCGCCCGCCGGTCGCGCTGCTCGCGCTCTTCAATTCCGATATTGGTGCGAATACGCCGACGCTGCGCGACGTCGTTTGCACCGCGCCGCGTGCGTTCGTCTTCTTTACCGGCACCTCGGTCGCATCGCAACCGACCTTCGGCCGCGCGACCCGCGTGATCGCGCGTAGCGGCAACGTCGCGGTAATGCGCTATAGCGGGCCGCCCTGCCGGCCGCAGTGATCGCGACCTTTCACCAGTGCGACGTCTTCACCGATCGCCTCTTCGGCGGTAATCCGCTCGCCGTCGTGCCGGATGCCGACGGACTCGATAGCGCAACGATGCAAGCATTTGCGCGAGAGATGAATTGCTCGGAGAGCGCCTTCGTCTTTCACCCGCGCGATCCGCGCGCCGCATGTCGCGTGCGTATCTTTACTCCGGGGCGCGAGTTGCCGTTCGCCGGGCACCCGACGATCGGAACGGCGTATACGCTGCATCGCCTGGGATTGCTCGACGCGCGATCGTTCTCATTCGAAATGGAGGCCGGCCTCATCCCGGTACGCCGAGAAGGGAGCCGCTTTTGGCTGACGCCGCCGGTGCCGACGCTCGGCGACGCGCTCGGCGAACCTGCGGCGCTCGCGCGCGCGCTGGGGATCGACGCCGCAGCGGTGAGCGAAGGCGCGCGCATCGTCGGATCGTTTTTGTGCGTTCGCGTGTGGAGCCTCGAAGCATTGGCGAACGTCGATCCCGATCGCGCCGCACTGCGCGGCATTCTCGAGCGACGCATCGCCGACGGCAACCTGCTTCTATTCTTTTTCGATTCCGGCCGCGCTTGGGTACGGATGTTTGCCGATATCGCCGAAGGAATCGGCGAGGATCCGGCAACGGGGAGTGCGGTTGCACCGATGCTTCACGCTCTCGCCGCCTCCGGGGCGCTCGCGCTGCAGATGCAGGGCGTCGAGATCGAACAAGGGCGATGGATCGATCGGAGGAGCACGCTCTATGCGCGCCTATCGTGGGCGGGCTCGGATATCTCGAGCATCGAGGTCGGCGGCGATTGCGTGCACGCCTTCTCAAGTGAGATCGCGCTTTAAGGACGTGCGGTAAAACGCAGGTGAACGCTCCAGTCCTCGATCGCGTCGCTCCCGGGAGTGGCGTCGCGGACGTTGCGTACGGTGAAGTTCCACGCCGTCGTCATGCCTATGCGCGTGGGCAGACGCGGGGCGGCGACGTGACCGGCGGGAAATCTCCCGGCGAATCCGATGCCGCACGGGATCGTCGACGAGCTGCCGCCGCCGAGGAGCTCGCCAGGCGCGATCAAGGTGCCGCGGAATTCGTGCTGCGCGGTGCGCGTTATGAAGATCGATCCTTGGATCGGCGTGGTCGCATCGCCGTAGGTGCCCGTGCAGGGCGGCTCGCTCTCGCTCACGGTGAAGGTCGCCGGTGCCTCGAACTGGAGGATACCGCGATCGATCGAGGCGCGCGCGTTGCGAATGCGCTGAACGTACGCGCCTCGTTCGCCGGTGTCGGCGTCGCGCACGCGCACCGCGATCGTGCCGTTCATGACGATTCCGAACGCAGCCGCGACGAGCAGATGCATGGCTACGGCGTAACGACCGGGTGCAGCAATCGATAGACCGGAGGATAGCCCGGATCGTTGTTGGCGGTATATCGCAGCAGCAATTTTACCAGCGGGTCGCTCTTCGTCGGTTTGGGAACGTTGACGATCGCGTAATAGACCGTCATCCCCTGCCCCGGAAAGAGGTTGCTCGAATTTAACGGCGCACCCGCTTTCGAGAACGGAATCTCGTTGCTCGTTGCGCTGGTGCCGTCTTTGTAAAATGCGGTGATATCGAGTCCGGGGACTCCGGCCTCGCCGCTCTGCGTGTTTTTCACCGGGACTTCGAAGACGAGATAGCCGTTCGGGGCCGATGCGGTGGCGACGTAGGAGACGATCGCTCGAGCGAACGGATCGCTCGCCGCGACCCAGCGAATCGCGTGGATGCGATAGTTGAAGCCCGTGATATGGAACTGTTGATTCATCCGGAGCATATCGCCCTTGAGTTGGGAGCGGCCCGGGACGGTCGGC
>JABEUW010000183.1 GCA_013043945.1 Vulcanimicrobiota bacterium
ACCGCCACCTACGTGCGCATGCCCTTCGTCTGCGAAGGCGTGCTGCACGGCTTGGTGGGCTCGCTCGTCGCACTGCTAATTCTCGGCATCGGGAAGGCCGCGCTGTGGTCGAAACTCGCGCTCGCGCTACCCTGGCTCGAACTCAATAGCGCACACGTCGCCGTGTTGCCGATCGCGCTCCAACTGCTCGCCGTCGGCGTGGCGATCGGCGCGCTCTCCTCGTGGTTCTCGATCGGCCGCTACCTGCGCACATGAGTCCGACGACGGGCGCACCCAGGCATACGATTCTGGTCGTCGACGACGACGAGCAACTCCGTCGCGTCATCTCCACCAATCTCGAGCTTGCCGGGTACAACGTCGAAATTTCCACCGACGGCGAAGACGCGCTTTCGCGCGTGGAAGATGCATTGCCCGATCTCATCCTGCTCGACGTGCGCATGCCCGTCCTCGATGGCTTTGCCACCGCACGCCGCTTGCGCGCCCATCCCAACCCGACGGTTGCCTCGGTGCCGATCGTCATGCTCACCGCGCGGGGCGAGCCCGAGGATAAAATACTCGGCTTCGAAGCGGGAGCCGACGATTACATCACCAAGCCGTTCGGTCCGGCGGAGTTGCTCGCGCGCGTCCGCGCGCGCATCGTGCGCCACGAAGCGGACTCCTCGCTATCGCCGCTCACGCGCTTGCCGGGCAACATCTCGATCGAGGCGGAATTGCGGCGGCGCATCGCCGGCGAGCGCCCCTTTGCGGTGCTCTATCTCGATCTCGATAACTTCAAGGCGTTTAACGACGTCTATGGCTTCGGGCGCGGCGACGACGCAATCGTGATGCTCGCATCGATCGCGCTCGACGCCGTACGCCGGCGCGGCAACCCGGGCGACCTCCTCGGACATATCGGCGGCGACGATTTCGTTATTCTTACCTCCAACGAGCGCTGCGACGAGATCGCGCAGGTCATTTTGGGAGAGTTCGACGAGCGCGTCGGCGCGCTCTATTCCGAAAAAGATCGGCGTTCCGGTTTCGTCGAAACGCACGATCGACGCGGCTCGCCGATGCGCGTTCCCTTAATGTCGATCTCGATCGCCGCACTCTCCAACGAGCGCCGCAAACTTACCGATTACGGACAGATCGGCCTTATCGCCGCGGAATTAAAATCGTACGCAAAATCGATCGACGGCTCCGCCTACGTAAAGGACAAGCGACACACGTGAAGCGCTTTTACTCCTGCGCGCTCGCCGTAGCGATGCTGCTCTCATTCGTTGGAGCGAGTCGCTCGCAGATTCAAACGCGTATCCAGCAAGAACGCAGCAAGGCGGGGGGGCTGGCAAAGAAACTCCAGGCGAAACGCGCGCACCTCAACGCCGTCGCCGCGCGCGTGCAGAGCCTCAAATCCCAGCTTGCACGGACGAATGCAGAAATGTCGACGGTGCGTTCGCAACTCGGCGTCCTTTCGGCGCAAGAGCGCTCGCTCCAAGCGCGCATTTCCTGGAACTCCATCCAACTCGCAGCGGCGCAAAAATCACTCGCCTTCCAGGACGGCCTATTGCGCAAGCGCTTGGTTGGAATCTACGAATACGGCGAACCCGATTATTTGAGCGTCCTGCTCTCTGCGAGTTCGTTTAGCGATTTTGTCGAACGTTGGCAAGATTTGCAACTGCTCATCAAAGCGAACGAAAAGGCCGTCATCGCACGCCGAAACGCCGAGCGCAAGGTTGCTACGGCTCAACGCGATCTGCAACGCATGCAAATCTCCCTCCAGGAGCAGCAGCAGGCGCAGCAGCGAGCGCAGAACCGGCTCGCCGCCCTCGCCGCCGAGCGCGGCAATCTCGTCGCGGTTGCCGACCAGCAACGCCGTAGCGCGGCGGTCGAGGTGGCGACCTACGAAGAATTGACCGCCGCGGAGGAAGCGCGTCTCGAAGCGCTCATTCGCCGCCGACAGGCGGAGATTGCCGCCGAGGAAGCGGCGCGGCGCCGCGCCGCCGGGATCGCCGGCAACGCCGTCGCACCGCACGGCCCGATCCACTTTACGTGGCCGGTCACCGGCATCATCACCTCGCCGTTCGGATGGCGCAAAAATCCGTTTGGGAGCGCGCCGGAGTTTCATACCGGACTCGATATCGCCGCACCGATGGGCACCACGATCACGGCCGCCGCCTCGGGGACGGTGATGATGGCGCAATGGTACGGCGGATATGGTAAATTTATTCTCATCGACAATGGTGACGGCTACTCCACTGCATACGGCCATCTCTCGGCGTTTTACGTCGCGGCGGGGCAGCACGTGAAGCAGGGGCAAGCGATCGGTGCGGTCGGAACGACCGGCTATTCGACCGGGCCGCACCTTCATTTCGAGATCCGTATCAACGGAAAACCCGTCGATCCCGCCCCGCGCCTTCCGTAAGGCTTTTCTTCCCTCCAACTGCAGAAACTGAGATCTCCGCTTGAACGACGCGACAACACCTCGCTCCAATCGCCTTCTCGTCATTCTCATCGCCGTCATCGCCATCGCCGCGGTGGCGTGGGTGGGGCTCGCCCGCTTGCGCTCCGCTCGCGAAGCACAGCGGCTCGCCGCCCTTCCCGGTGCGCAAACGCTCGCAACCGGTTTCTCCGACGTCGAGAGGAATTATTACGAGCCGATTACGGCCGCCACGCTCTTGCTCGGCGGTGAGAAGGCGGCGATCGCCTACTTGCACGCACACGGTATCGCAAAGCCCGCACCGATCGTGGTTCTACCGACGGGCCACGCGACGCTCGACGGCGAGCATCTCGCCGACGCGCTCGATACCGCATATCGCCTCGATGCAGTGCACTTGAAGAAGGCGACGCAGCACGAATTGGTCGACGCGGCATTAGGCGGCATCCTCGCCGCACCGCACGACCCCTATACCGTGTACCTACCGCCGCGCCAGTGGAAGCAACTCGACGAAAGCCTCTCCGGCGGGGATTTCGGCGGGATCGGCGTCTATATTTTCCAACTCCGCGATGGCCGCATTTTATTGCAGCCTCTTCCGGGGCTCGCCGCATCGAAGGCGGGGCTCACCTATCCGGCAATTCTCTCCTCGGTCGACGGAAAATCGGTGGCGCACGTTGCTACCGATATCGTGCAACGTTGGATCCGCGGTCCGAAGGGCAGCACGGTGCGCCTGCAAATCGCTCCGTTTAACAAACCGACGCAGAAACGCGAACTCTCGATCGTGCGAAATATCGTCATCGTTCCGACGGTCTATTCGCAAACGATCGACGGTTTTGGATACATTCACCTCAGCGAATTCGGTGCGAACTCGGCACACGAAATGCGTAAGGCGTTGCTCGCTCTGAAAGCCAAGCACGTGAAGGGGTACATTCTCGACCTTCGCGATAACGGCGGCGGGCTCGTCGAGCAGGCGGTGAAAATCGTCAGTAATTTCGTTGCGAGCGGCCCCATCGTCTCGACGATCGACCGCAACGGCACCAAGGTGGAGAGCGAGGCGACCGGCGATGCGATCGGCGGCCTCACGCCGCTCGTCGTACTCGTCAACAAGTTCACTGCGAGCGCCGCCGAGATCACCACCGGTGCCCTCCAGGATTATCACCTTGCGACCGCGATCGGAACGCGAACCTACGGTAAAGGCGTGGTCCAGCAACTCTATCTACTTCCGCAGGGAGGAGCGTTGAAAATCACCGTGGCCCGCTACGTGACCCCGTTGAATCGGGACATCAACCACAAGGGGCTCCAGCCCGATATCGTGGTCGATCAACCGCTCGACATCCCCTTCGGGAGCCCGCAGGACAAGCAATTGGCGGTGGCGCTGGCACGTTTGAAGGCGCTGACGCGTTCTAACAAGCGATGAAACGACGGATTCTCACCGCGGTCGCCGCCCTTACGATCGCCGCGCTTACCTCACCGCTTATCCGCATCGCGGGTGCCGCGACCGCCGGTCTCCCAGCCGGCGACCAGGCCGACCTTTCGACCGCCTACACGCGGCTAACGAAGACCTTCTACAAGAAGCTTCCGCTGCAGCGCGTGCTCAACGGCGTGCGCTACGGCCTCGTGCTCGAACTCGCGCACGAACACGTGGCGAAGCGTTCGCTGCCGCCGCTCTTGGCGACGGGCAGTACGAGCGGGAACCTCCACGCCATCGAATATGAAATCGGGCGCGCGCGCGCGCTCGGCGGAATGAATCGTCCGTTACAGCCGTACGTTTTCGCCGCGCTCTGGGGAATGATGTACTCGGCTCACGACCGTTGGACCGTCTTTCTCGATCCTAAAGATTACAAGGCGCTCAATAACGGGCTCGACGGAACGAATTTCGGCGGTACCGGCATCGTTATCCAGCCCGACAATAAGACGAAATTCATCTCGGTCTATCAAGTCGTTCCGGGTGGCCCCGCCGATAAGGCCGGCATCCAACAAGACGATCTCATCACCGCCGTCAACGGAAAATCGACGTACGGTATTACCACCGTTGAAGCGAGTAAAGAGCTGCGCGGCAAGATCGGCACGCAAGTAACGCTCACCGTCGAACGTGACGGGGCGCTGTTGCCCAAGCCGATTCTTCTCACGCGCGCGAAGATCCACCAAATTACCGTCTTCGATAAAATGCTGCCGGGAAAAATCGGCTACGTCGCGCTGACGGTCTTCGGCGAAACGACCGGAGCCGAGCTAACGACGGCGCTCTCGCGCCTTCACAAAGAGGGAGCGCGGGCCTTCGTCCTCGACCTGCGCAATAACGGCGGCGGCTATCTTCAGGCGGCCGTCTCGGTGAGTTCGAAATTTATCGCCGAAGGGCCGATCGTCTCGATCGAAACGAGCGGCAAGCATATCGATACGCTCGAAGCAGACGGCACCGCGATCGCACCGGTCCCGTTGGTAGTATTGGTCAACGGATACACGGCCTCGGCTTCGGAGATCACGACGGCGGCGCTCAAGGAGAGCGGCACCGCGGTGGTGATCGGAACGAAAACCTTCGGAAAGGGTGTCGTGCAAACGCTCTTCCCGTTGCGCGACGGCGGAGCGGTGAAGATTACGACCGCGCGCTATCTGACGCCGGAGTACCACTACATCAACCACAAGGGTATCATTCCCAACATCGTGATGGCGGAGAATAAGAACGCCCAATTCGGGCGCCCGGCGCACGACGCACAGTTACGGCGCGCAATAGAAGTTTTGGACGGTGAAATCACCGCCCAAAACTCCGGGGTAACGACGAAACTCTAGCGTTCCCGCGGGAACGCTACGAGCTCTTCTTGCGCGCAGCCGAAGCGCTCGTCTTCTTCTTGGCCCCGCTTGCAGCGGGGCTTTTCTTCGCTCCGG
>JABEUW010000184.1 GCA_013043945.1 Vulcanimicrobiota bacterium
GAGCCCGGCGTCCACCTCGGGCTCGCCGTCGATAGCGAACGCAAGGACGGCACGCGTTTCCTCGTCGTGCCGGTCATCAAGAACGCCGACAAACTCGATTTCGCCGGCTTCGTCGCCGCCTACGACGCACTCGTTGCGAAGGCGCGCGAAAATAAACTCGTCGCCGACGATCTCACCGGGGCGAGCCTCACGCTCACCAACCCCGGCGGCATCGGCACCGTCGCTTCGATTCCGCGCTTGATGGCGGGGCAAGGTTCGATTCTCGCTACCGGCGCGATCGGCTACCCGGCCGGTTTCACTAACGTCGACGAAACGACGTTGCGTAGCCTCGGCATCGGCAAAGTGATGCAGATGACCAACACCTACGATCACCGCGTCATCCAAGGCGCGCAGTCGGGTGAATTCTTGCGCCGCATCGATCGTTTGCTGCAAGGCGAGAGCGAATTTTACGAACGCGCGTTCTCGACGCTCGCGCTTGTTGCCGGCCCCGCCCCGCAACTCGGCGCGAAGGCACCGGTGCCGATCGCAAGCGCTTCCTCGGGTGCGCCTTCTGACGAAATGATGCGCGGTGTCGCCGCTGCCGCCGCGATCGTCGCGGCCTATCGCACGCACGGCCACCTCGCTGCAAATCTCGATCCGCTCGGCTCGACGCCGCCGGGAGATGAATCGCTCGATCCCGCAACCTACGGGCTCACGCACGCGATGCAGAACGCGATTCCCGCAAGCGTCTTACGCGTGAAGGTGCCGGGAAGCACGCTCGCCGAGGTGCTGCCGCATCTGCGCGAGACCTACAGTTCGTCGCTTGCGTATGAATTCGAACATATCTCCAACCGCGAACAGCGCCGTTGGATGCGCGATGCGATCGAGACCGGTTCGCACCGCACGCCGCTCTCGCGCGAACATCAGCAGCGCTTATTGGAACGATTGACGCGCGGCGAAACCTTCGAACGCTATCTGCGTAAAACGTATCTCGGGCAGAAGACCTTCTCGGGCGAAGGGCTCGATGCGATGGTGCCGATGCTCGAGGAGATGCTCGAACGCTTCGCCGCCGAGGGCGTTGCGAATGCCGTGCTCGGTATGGCGCATCGCGGCCGCCTCAACGTCATCGCGCACGTCGTCAATCTTCCCTACGACGAATTGCTCGGGGAGTTCGAAGCTGCACATCAGCGCGGCGAAGTCGGCGACGACGATGTCACCGGCGACGTGAAATACCATCAGGGCGCAACCGGAGTCTACCGCTCGCACGATGGCCGCGACATTACGGTGATTCTCGCGCATAACCCGAGCCATCTCGAGGCGGTCGATCCGGTCGTCGAAGGCTCGGCGCGGGCGTTGCAGAGCGATCACGGTGCAGGCCCGTCGGTGCGCGACGGCAATCGCGCGGTGCCGATTCTCATTCACGGCGACGCGGCGTTTACGGGGCAAGGCATCATCTCGGAAGTCTTCAACCTGCAGTCGCTCGCCGGGTACACCACCGATGGCACCGTGCATATCATCGCCAACAATCAGGTCGGCTTCACCACCGATCCGCACGACGACCGTTCGACGCGCTATGCCTCCGATCTCGCGAAAGGCTTCGACGTTCCGATCGTGCACGTCAACGCCGACGACGTGGACGCATGCATCGATGCGGTCCGTTTGGCGGTCGATTTCCGTCGCCAGTTCAAGCGCGACGTCATCATCGATCTCATCGGTTATCGTCGCTTCGGACACAACGAGCAGGACGAGCCCGCATACACGCAGCCGCTGCTCTACGATAAAATCAAGAGCCATCCCACCGCCCGGGAACTCTTCGCGAACAAACTCGTCGCGCAGGGGATCGTTACCGCCGAGCGTGCGAACGAGATGATCGAGCAAGCGACCGCGGCTTTACAGAGCGCGAACGCGCGCGTGAAGGCTGACGGCGGCAAGAGCCTCATCGAAAAGATCGCGCAAGCGACGCCGGTGGAGACGGTGGCGTTGCAGCCGATCGATCGCATGAAGCTGCTTGCATGGAGCGAGGATGTCGTTCGCGTCCCGGGCGACTTTACGGTCAACAAGAAACTCATCGCGCAGTTCCAGCGCCGTCGCGCGCTGATCGCCGAGAAGGGGCTCGTCGATTGGGGCATGGCCGAGGCGCTGGCGTTCGCGTCGTTGGTAACCTCCGGCGTCCCGGTGCGCATCACGGGGCAGGATACCGGGCGCGGCACCTTTAGCCACCGCCATGCGGTGCTGCACGATGTTACGACGAACGCGTCGTACGCGCCGCTCGCGCATCTCGCCGATGCGAAGGCCTCGTTCGAGATTCACAACAGCCCGCTCTCGGAGTACGCGTGCCTCGGTTTCGAATATGGCTACGCCGTGACGTTACCGAAAGCGCTGGTGCTCTGGGAAGCGCAGTTCGGCGACTTCGTCAACGGCGCCGAGATCATCATCGATCAGTTTATCGCTGCCGGTCAGGCGAAATGGGGGCAGACCTCGCGGCTCACGATGCTGCTGCCGCACGGCTACGAAGGCATGGGCCCCGAACATTCCAGCGCGCGCCTCGAACGCTTTTTGCAACTCGCCGCCGAAGGCAACCTGCGCGTTGCCTACCCCTCGACGGCGGGAAATTACTTCCACTTACTGCGCTTGCAGGCGGGCTCGCCCAACCCGGTGCCGTTAGTGGTGATGACGCCGAAATCGTTGTTACGTCTCGAAAGCGCCTATGGCGAGATCGACCAGATGGCAACCGGCTCGTTCCAACCGGTGATCGACGATCCCAGCGTCACCGACAAATCCAAGATCGAGCGCATCGTGCTCTGCACCGGAAAGATCTATCACGATCTCGTTGCGGCGCCGCAGTACGCGGACCGCAGTAAGACGGCGATCGTGCGTATCGAGTTGCTCTCACCGATGCCGGGTGCGGAGATGAACGCGCTGCTCGCAACCTATCCGAAGCTCAAGCGTTTGGTCTGGGTACAAGAAGAGCCGAAGAACATGGGCGCGCGCGCGTACGTACGGCGGCGGTTGCTCGAACGGCTCGAGCGCCCGCTCGAAATCGACTACGTCGGGCGCCCGTATCGCGCGAGTCCCTCCGAAGGGTATCCGGGCGCACACGCGGTCGAACAGGAACGCGTAATCGCCGCCGCGCTGAAAGGGTAAGCACTACTCTACGGACCGCCGCCGCGACCCTCTCGGTTAGAGGTTTGCGAGTCTGCCGCCGTCGACGACGAGCGTGGTGCCGTTGACGAACGCGGCCTCGCTCGATGCGAGGAAACAGATCGCGGCGGCGAGATCTTCGGGTTTGCCGATCGCGCCGGTGACCTTTTCCGCGCCGCTCTTGACGTTGGGGTTGTTCCACAACATCGGCGTATCGACCGCGCCCGGTGCGACGGCGTTCACGCGAATCTTCCGCGCGGTGAGCTCGATGCTGAGCCCGCGCGTGAATGCCTCGATGGCGCCCTTCGACGAGGCGTAAGGAACGACGTTCGCCGTCGTTGCGTGCGCGTGAACCGAACTCAAATTGACGATTGCGCCGCCATCGTTCATATGCGGAACGCCGTACTTACAGAAATAAAAGACCGAACCAAGATTCGTCGTGATGACGTGAAAGAAATCGGCCTCTGCAATATCGACGATCGGCGTAAACGTCATCATTGCGGCGTCATTGACGATCGCATCGATTGGCCCGTAGGTTGCAACCGTCTTGGCGATAACGGCCTGCACCTGCGCCGAGTCGCCGACGTCGACGGCTACCGCGAGTGCGGTGCCGCCGGCAGAAACGATAGCGTCGACCGTCTTTTGCGCCGCCTCAACATGGAGGTCGGCGACCACCACCCGCGCACCTTCGCGGGCGAATTGCAAGCAGGCGGCCATGCCGATTCCCGATCCGCCACCGGTCACAATACAGGTCTTGTTCGTAAATCTCATGATGCGCTCTGCCTTCTGCCCGCATCCTCATCGCTCCGCCTTTTACGGCGGAGCTCTTCGCAAAGCGGCGAAGCTCCGCCGCATGAGCGAGAGCATGCATTTCGGCGTCGCGACGGCCGACCACCAATGCGAGGCCTACGATGGCAACGACGATATTCGCGATCTCTGGGAGCGCTCGCGAGGACTCACCGAACGCGGCAAGGCGACCGATTTTTGGAATCGCTATCGCGAAGATATCGATCTCGCCAAGGGGCTCGGCTGCACGATCTTCCGGCTCTCGCTCTCGTGGGCGCGCTTAGAACCCGAACCGGGGCGCTGGAGCGACGAGGCGTTCGCTCACTATCGGGAGCTGCTCGAATATTTGCGCGCCGCCGGCATGCAAGCGGTCGTCACCCTCCACCACAATACGTGGCCGTTGCACGTACAGGCTGCGGGCGACGGCGCGGGTTTGCTGGATACGGGCTTCCCCGATCTCATGGCTGGCTACGCGCAGCAGGTCGCGCGCCGCCTCGGCGATCTCATCGATTATTACGTCACGCTCAACGAGCCGAATCAACTCGTCTACGGCTTCATCAAAGGCTTTTGGATGCGCGCCTACCCGATGCCGCCGGGGCAGCCACCCGATACGATCCCCGAGGCGCAGATGGATGCAGTGCTACGCCTGATTCCGAACCTCTTGCTCGCACACGCCCGCTCGCGCACCGCGATCCGCGCGATCGTGCCGAACGCGAAGGTCGGCGCAAACCCGCTGGTCTTGGGCTTGCCGGGGTGGTTGCAAAAACTCGTCGACCGCGGCGCGACGCATGCAAAGTCGCCGGAGCAGTTACGAAAGCACGCCTCGCGCATCGTACAGGCGAGCATCGTGGAAAACGGTCGCGTCGATTGTTCGGTCGCTCAGGTTGCAATAACCCACGAGCGCATGGAGCAGGTACTTTTTTCGGAGCCGTATTTCGCAACCCACGCAGCGGCGCTCCACCCGAAGAGCGCAGAGCTTCCGGCCTCGCTCGCAAATTGGAAAGCGACGATCGGCGTGCTGAAGAGTTCGGAGGCATCCGAGAGCGTTGGCGCGCGTTTTCCCGATGCAACGGTGTTGTATTTCGCCGACCTTACCGCAGGGCTCGCCGCACTCGGCGCGGGATCGATTGCGCTCCTCTATAGCGACGAAGCCTTGGTCGCTCCCTATGCGAACGGCGAACTCGCGATCTCGCGGCTTCCCGGGTTTGCGCGCCATTACGCCGTCGCCGTGCCGCCCGGACATCATGCATTGCTCGACGCCATCGACCGCGCCATCGCAAATCTTCGTCCGCAGCACCCCGAGATGCCGCACGCGCACGGGCGCGCGTCCCTGCACCACGTGGGCCGTCGTGCGCTCGTCGCGCCCCCCGATCCACAGCACGCGATCGGTGCCTCCGTCGTCCAGATTCGCAAACGCGGGAAGATGCGCATCGGCATTCACCCCGGCGTTCCTGGGCTCTGTGAAGCGGACGGGAAGGGCGGCTATCGCGGCCTCGAGATCGATCTTGCGCATGCAATCGCTCGCGAAGTTTTGCAGAGCGACGAACCGCGCATCGAGTTTATCGCCCTCGGACAGAGCGAGCGTATCTCGGCGACGCGTTCGTGGCTGCAGATCTTCGATAAATGGCGCCGCACACTCGCGATGTTCGGCACGCTGATTGGAACCAATTGGTGGAACCTTGCGATGCTCGGAGCGCTCCCCGAATTTCTCTGCCCGCGCGAATGCGTCGGAACGCTCGATTTCGTCGGGCTCGATTACTATTGGGGCGTGCCCTCGATTCGCCCCGGGGAGCTTCAGCGGCTCGGTGCGGCGGCGGAGTGTCGGTACGCACAGGCGCCGGTCTGGCCGGGCGAGCTCGAGCGCATTTTACGCCAAGCACACGAACAGTTTCCCGATAAGCCGATCGTCGTTATCGAAAACGGCTGCGTCACCAGTGCCGACGGCTTCTCGCGCGCTGCGTATCTCGCCGCGCACGTCGCCGAAGTCGACCGCGCCATCGCTGCGGGGGTTCCGGTCGAGGCCTATCTCTGCTGGAGCATCACCTCGAATCGCGAATGGGGCTTACCTTTCGACGACAATAGCGACTTCGGGCTCTACCATATCGACCTCGACAACGATCCCGAATTGAAGCGCACGCCGACCGAGGCGAGCGCGCGCTACGCCGAGATTATTGCGAAGCACCGGACGACGGAGTGAGCGCTCGCGCCATCGCCGGATCGGCGAGCACGTCGGCGAGCGAACGCGCGAGCCGAACGCGGCCGTAGCTCTCGATTGTCAGGAGATCGTCGTCGAGCATCCGCTGAAGCAGTCCCATCAGCGGCACAAAAAAATCACCGTTATCGAGCAGGGCAATCGGTTTTTGGTGATAGCCGAGCTGCTGCCAGGTCAAGGCTTCAAAGAGCTCGTCCATCGTTCCGAAGCCGCCGGGTAGCGCGAGAAATGCGTCCGAGAGATTCCCCATCATCGCTTTGCGTTCGTGCATGGAGATCACGACGTGTAGCGCCGTTAACCCCTGGTGCGCGACTTCCGCTCGTTCGAGGGCGTGTGGAATGATGCCGGTAACTTCGCCGCCCGCCGCAAGTGCGGCATCGGCGAGCGCTCCCATCATTCCCACGCGTCCACCGCCGTAGACGATGCCGATACCGCGCTCGGCGAGCTCCGCGCCGACGCTGCGAGCGAGGGAAAGGAAGGTATCGTCGCGCCCCGGGCGCGATCCGCAAAACACGCAGATTCTCTTCATCGCAACCTCACGAATTGTACGTTTGGGAACGTGAGGCCTGGTGCGCGAGAGCGAATCAGACGCCGTACACCACTTGGTTTTCGACCGAGGCGCCATTGGGTGAGACCGAAGTCAGAATGACGCGGATCTGGCCGCCTCCGAGCACGTTGAGCGAGATCGGCACGTTGAAATTGCCGTTTGAATCGGCGGTGACGTCGGATTGGAACGTACCCGTTCCGATTTGAAAGAGGCCGCCGATCGTACTGGTGCCGGTCGCCACGATATGTATTTGCGAATTCGGTAGCGTGCGGCCGCTGAGCGTAAACGAACTTCCCGTGCGCGTATTCGGTGCCGGCGAAACGTTCACGATATAATTTTGCGCCGTACCCGTGGCCGTATTAGAGGTATAAAAGGTCCATCCGGTATTGAATGACGCGCCGTTCGAGGTGGTGCCGCTCACGTTAACGTTGTGGCTTCCGGGATTGAGCGCGAAGCCGGGCGTTACGTCGAAACCGCTTGCATTGGTATAGACAAGCGAAGTCACGTCGTTTCCGTCGACGCTGACATGTAAGGAGTTGAGATCGACCTGTTGGTTGAACGTCGCATGAATTTTTGGATGCGTCGTTTTCACCGTTGCGCCGTTTGCCGGGTGCTCGTTATTTAAGTAAAACGATTGATAGCTCGGTGTCTGCGTTGCGTAGGGTTGCGGGGTTGAGGTGTTGTTGTTCCCCGACGTTCCGATATACACCGTCGAAGTGTTGCCGTTCCAGTTCACGTTCGCGCCAAGAGCTTGAGCGACGAAGCGAAGCGGAACCTCCGTTCGTCCGTTCACCAAAAACGGTGCGACATCCATCGTTAGGGGATTCCCATTGACCGATGCGTTGAGCGAGCCGATCGCAAGATGCACCGAGCGCCCGTTCCCCTGGGCGTTGATATTCCCATTCGAGTACGTAACGGTCGATCCGAGCCGCTCGAATATCGCGCGCATCGGGACAAAGACCCGATTGTTCACCATCACCGGAGCCTGGTCGAAGGACATCACCTGGCCATTCACTACGACGGTAACGTTTTGAGCGGCCGCGGGAACGAGAGCGAGTGAACCGACGAGTAGTGCGGTAGCAAAGGCAATACGAGCAGTGAATTTCATGATTGGATGATCCTCCGAGCGCCGAGCGTAGCAGCTCTTCGAGGAAAGCGCTGTGTAAAAGTGACCGCCCGGCTGCCCGCTCGGGCGCCGGGGGGAGCGATTGAGGGCGCTTTTGAACCCCTGGTGCCGTGAGCGACCAAAACCGCAGGCTCGTCTATTCCAGCGAGGGTGGGGCGATCGATCTCCCGACAAGGGCGCGCCCGGGGAGTGCGAAGCACGGCCATCCCCTTCCGCCCGAGGACGGCGTGATCCGAGTCGCGCGCGAGCGGCGCCGCGCGAGTACCGCGAGCATTGTTTACGGCGTTCCCGAACGCGAGCTCGCGACCACCGCAAAGGCGCTCAAGCAACTCTGCGGCTGCGGTGGAACGGCGAAGAACGGCGTCATCGAAATTCAGGGCGATCACCGCGAGCGCATCGTCGCGTGGTTTGCAGCACGAGGTAAAATCGCGAAACTCGCAGGCGGGTAACTCGCGTCGATCCCGGCCCTTTGAGGGAAAAATGATCGAGAGCGGGCTCGCCTTGTGAAACAGCATCGACGTGCTCGCCGTATAAGCGGCATGCTCCTCTCGAAAACGACGCTTGCTGCCGTGGTGGCGACGCTCCTCGTCAGCCTGAGTACGCCCGCAGCGCGCGCCGCCTCCTTGCCGTCGCTTCAGGTGCCGATGCTCGCTCGCGAGCCGGCGATCACCGGGCGGGTGGACGCGAGTTGGCACGGGGCGGCGCGCATTCGCCTTCGCTACGATTTCACCAACCGGCGGAGAGCCGCACATCCGCCCGTTGTGTATGTCGGGCAAGACGCTCGGGGGCTCGATATCGCGTTTGTCGTCACGCAGCATTCGCCGGTGGTCGCATCGACGCTGAGCGACGGCCCCGGAGTCTTCGGGGACGACAACGTGCAGGTCTCGCTCAATCCCCAGGGCGTCCAGGGCTTTTCCTATCAATTTATCGCCAATGCACGCGGCGCGCGCTTTCAAAGTTCCTCCGAAAACAGCGCGTATACGCCGCACTGGCAGGCGGCGAGTCGCATTACGAAAACGGGCTACGTCGTCACCATGCACGTGCCGTTCGCTATTGTACGCACCGGCGGCTCGCATCTCTGGAAGGCGCAATTTCAACGCTTTGCGGTGCACAGTAATGTCAGCGATATTTGGAGTTACGATCCGAACGCGACGAACGCGTTTGATTCCCTCTACGCGGGTACGCTCGACGGCGTAAACCCGACGGGTACCCACGGTGCGGGCTCCAGCCGTCCGGCTCCGCGGTTCCAACCTTATCTCCTCGGGATCGCTCGCTCCGGCGCCGCAGGTGGTTCGACCTCACAGATCGGGCTCGATATGGCGGTACCGATTACCCCGACGGCATCCTTTGTCGGCTCGTTTCATCCCGATTACTCGAACGTTGAAACCGACCAGCAGACGATATCGCCGACGGCGTTCCCGCGGCAATACCAGGAAGTGCGGCCGTTTATCACCCAGGTCGGGAATGCGTTCAATTACACGCTCGGCTGTCAAAATTGCCCGCAGACGCTCTACACGCCGGCGATTCCAACTTTTCGACAGGGGTACGGCGTCGAAGGAACGCAGGGTCCGCTCACCTTTGCCGGCTTCGATGCCGTCGGCAGCCAACGAACCGATCTCGCCGACGCGCTGAATTTCGCGCATTCCTCAAGCAGTGGAATCGAGCAGATCGATCTGCAGCGCGTCACGGTGAATACGCCTGCAATCCTCGATAACACGAACTCGCTCAATGGAGGCTATTTCAGCGCTCGCGGCCATTGGTTCGCATACGGAAATTACGCTCGTGAAGACGGCACGCTCGTTACCGACCCCAGCCAAGCCCACTACGGCGAAATCGGAGCGGGGGTGAAAACGGCGAATACCGTGTTCGTATTGGCGCACCAATTCGTCGGTTCGCAGTTCAATCCGGTCGACGGATACGAGCAGCAGAACGATATCGGCGGATACTTATCGTTTTTTCAACAGACGTTTCATTTCTCGCCGAAGTCGAAGCTGCTCGATCTCTCGGTTATGCTCAATGACGGACACTTCTGGAATCACCTGTCGCAGCCGGCTCAGAGCAATGCCGGGGATCAAATAAATATCGATTTCAAAAACCTTTGGACGCTCCACGTCTACCAACAGAGTTCGTTCGTTCTGGCCTCCGATGGGGAGTATCTCCCATTTAGCGTCGGTAACGGTGCCTTCGTCGGCTACAACCTCAACTCCAACTACGGCAAGGGGCTCGTGTACGGCGAGGGGCCGTATTATCACGGCCATGCCACGAGCGAGCAATTCTTCGACACTATGCCTATTCGGAGGAACCTCAGCTTCTCGCTCAACCTCAACGAAAACAGCTATACGTCGAATCGCTCGACCGAGCCCTCGTTCAAACAATGGTTGAACTCGGCGAGCTTGAATTGGCAGTTTTCGCGCGATGCGTCGTTCTCGCTCGGTGCGCGACGCATCAACGGTACGAGCCTCCCCACTTCGTACTACACGCCCACGTTCACGCCGATCTTCGCCGACAACCTCAGTGCGGCGTTTCACTACCTCCACGGGCACAACGAGTTCTATCTCGTCTACGGCGATCCGAACGCGCTAACCACCACGCCCGCCGTTTTCTTTAAGTGGATCTTCTATGCCGGGGCTGAAAAGGGAACGTGAAATCAGGGTGGAAGCGAAGCCCGATGCGACGCTTTACCATGGCTGGCGCGCTTTTTGTGGCCGGCACTCTTTGCTCTTCGCTAGGTGTCGCTGCGGCGACGCCACCACATGTACGAGTTCCGATGCTCGCCAAAGTACCATCGATGCATGCGCGAATCGATGCGAGCTGGAAGGGCGCAGCCCGAATCGTGTTGCGATACGATTTCACCAATCGACGCCGCGTGCCGCACCCTACCGTTGTGTACGTCGCACAGGATTCGCAAGGCCTCGATTTTGCGTTTCGCGTCCGTCAGCGCTCCCGCGTCGCCGCCTCCACGGTGAGTAACGGTTCCGCGATCTTCGGCGACGATAGCGTCCAGGTCTCGCTCGATCCACAGGGGGTTCAGGGTTTCGCCTACCAGTTTTCGGCGAACCCGCGTGGAGCGCACTACCAAACCTCCAGCGAAAACAGCGCCTATACGCCCCATTGGCTCTCGCGTGGAAGAATTACCAAGACCGGCTACACGGTAACGATGCACGTACCGTTTCATATCATTCGCTCCGGTGGCTCGCATTCGTGGAAGGCACAGTTCGCGCGCTTCGATCTCAAAGCGAACAGCGTTCAGGTTTGGAGCTACGACGCCGTAGCAACCTCGCCGACCATGGCGATCTATTCGGGCACCCTTTCCGGCGTTGCGATCGGATCTGGCAAAAAGGCAAAATCGACGCGCCCCAAAGCGCGCTTTCAGCCCTATCTTTTGGGGGTTGGGCGTTCCGGCGCAGCGGGTGGTTCGACCTCGCAGATGGGGCTCGATATGGCGGTGCCGATTACGCCGACGGCATCGTTCGTGGGCTCGTTTCATCCCGATTACTCCAACGTCGAGACCGATCAGCAGACGATCTCGCCGACGGCGTTCCCGCGCCAATATCAGGAAGTTCGCCCATTTTTCACGCAGGTGGGGAATGCGTTTAATGCCGTCTTTTCCTGTGCACTTTCGTGCCCATCGCTCCTCTATACGCCGGCGATCCCGAGCTTTCGCCAAGGGTACGGCGTAGAGGGGACTCAAGGGCCGTTCTCTTTTTCCGGGTTCGATGCCGTCGGGGCGCGGCGGACCGATCTCGCTGAAGCGCTCGACTTTGGGGAACAAAATTCGCGCAATTCCTACGGCATAAACGCGCAAGGAGTATCGGTCTCGACACCAACGTTCGTCGATACCACCGCTTCGCTCAACGGAGGATTCCTGGATAATCGGAGCCATATAGGAATCTACGGAAACTACGCGCGCGAAAGCGGAACCTTTATTACCGATGCATCTCAAGCGCGATACGGGGAGCTTGGCGCCGTGTACCAAACGGCAAATACCTTCGCTGGAGTAGCGCGTCAGTTCACCGGAGCACAATTCAGTCCCGTCGACGCATACATACAGCAAAATAACACAGCCGGCTACGAAGCCGGAGGACGTCACGTATTCCATATGGCACCGAGGTCCAAATTGCTCGACATACAGGTCTCTGCATTTGATACGCGTTTCTGGAATAACGCTTCCCAGATCGCACAGGAGGAAGCGAACTGGCAAGTCGGCCTAGACCTTAGAAATCTTTGGACGGTAAACGTGTTCCAAAACTCAACGTTCGTACGTGCGTCGGATGGAGAGTTCTTGCCGTTTAACGTCGGGAATGGTGCATTTCTCGGATACGACTTAAATTCTAATTACCCCGTCGGTATATTATTTGGGGATGGCCCCTACTATCACGGACATGCCGCGACAGAACAATTTTTCGATACGCTTCCCGTTCGACGCAACCTGAGTCTCTCGCTCAATGTCAACGAAAACAGCTATACGTCGAATCGCTCGACCGAGCCCTCGTTCAAACAATGGCTGAACTCGGCGAGCTTGAATTGGCAGTTTTCGCGCGATGCGTCGTTCTCGCTCGGTGCGCGACGCATCAACGGTACGAGCCTTCCCACTTCGTACTACACGCCGACGTTCACGCCGATCTTCGCCGACAACCTCAGTGCGGCGTTTCACTACCTCCACGGGCACAACGAGTTCTATCTCGTCTACGGCGATCCGAACGCCCTCACGACGACGCCCGCCGTTTTCTTTAAGTGGATCTTCTATGCCGGGGCTGAAAAGGGAACCTAACGAGCGAAAGAGCCGAGCATGGGTGCGAGGATACCGGGGCCGAGCCGACGAGAAACGTTTGCCAAACTCGGCATGCAGCCGTTCCTTCGGTTACCGACGTTTTTAGCCGAGGTTTCCGAGCGCTACGGTGCGATCGCAGCGTTCCAACTTCCGTTCCGACGCTTTCTCTTTCTCAACGACCCATCGCAGATCAAAGACGTGCTCGTCACGCAGCAGCACGCATTCCTGAAATCCGAGGGCGGGCGCGCGCTGCGTCGCATGCTCGGCAACGGTCTCCTCACCAGCGAGGATCCGGAGCACCGCCAGATGCGTCGCATCGTCCAGCCGGCATTCCATCGCGAACGAATCGCTGCGTACGCTCGCGCGATGCTCGAGCATGCGCGGCGCTGGTGCGAGGAGCACGCCGATGCGGCGACGATCGAGATGCACTCCTCGATGAGTGAGTTGACGTTACGCATCGCAAGCGAGACGCTCTTCGGCGTCGATGCCGGCGAGCAGGCGAGTGAGGTTCGCGCCGCACTGCGGGCGACGATGGAGAGTTATCCCTCGGGGATTGGCCCGCTTGGAGAGCTGCGCTCGCGCTTGCCATTTTTACCAACGACGAGGAGCTTCAACGAAGCTCGAGCGCGGCTCGATGAGATCGTCTATGGCCTCATCGCGCAACGACGAGCGAGCGCCGAAACCGGCGGCGACGCGCTCTCGCTCTTGATCGCCGCCGAGGCTGCGGAGGATGGCTATCGTCCCTCCGATCGACAGGTGCGCGACGAAGCGCTCACGCTCTTTCTCGCCGGGCACGAAACGACGGCGAATGCACTGCTCTGGACCTGGTATCTGCTCGCGCGCCATCCCGAGGTGGAGCGGCGGTTGCACGACGAAGTCGATGGCGCGGATTTTTCGCGCGACCCAATGGAACTCTGGGCGAGCCTGGAGTATACGCGCCGCGTTTTTCGTGAATCGATGCGGCTCTATCCGCCGGCGTGGATATTCGGACGCGAGGCGCGCGAACGAGTAATGCTCGCCGGTGGTTACGAGATCGAGGCGGGAACGACCGTGCTGATCGCGCCGCTGGTGCTGCACCGGCGTCCGGATCTCTTCCCCGATCCCGAGCGCTTCGATCCCGAGCGTTGGCTGCGCGGCGATACACCGCAGTTTGCGTACGTCCCCTTCGGCGGCGGCGCGCGCCGTTGCATCGGCGAAGAGTTCGCCTGGAGCGAGGGCGTGCTCGTACTGGCGAGGCTTGCCCGCGCATTCCGTTTCGAGATGTGCGACGAGCGCGAGATCGAAACGGTCGCGCTGGTGACGTTACGCCCGAAAGGGCCCGTCGCGATGCGCGTTACGCGCCGCTAGCGGCCGATCGCTAACGCGACTTGCTCCCGGATAGCCTGTAGCTGTCGTTCGTCAACCCGCGATGTGGTTGCAGCAATGCGTTGCTTTGCAACACTCGTGACGTGGTGCGCTAATGCCCACGAGACGCGCGTGGCGCCGTTGCCCGACGTCGGCTCGATACGTTGGGAGAAGGTGGGGTGCGCGATATTCTGGTCGGATGTTAACGGCACGACGATAACATTGGGGTAGCTCTCCGGAAATAACTCCGCATTACTGATGACGACGGCCGGGCGTATCTTATTGGGCTCTTGCGCAAGGGCGCCGCTTCGCCAATCGACGAGGACGATCGAGCCGGCGTCGGGGGTCAGCGCGGCTCTCCCGCCGGGACGCCGTAGGATTCGAGTTCTTCGCGCGCTTCCGGATGCTTGGCGAGGTATTCAGCGATGCGCTCGCCCTCCGCGCGAATCGCCGCATGTCGTACGCGCCGCGCTTCGGCCTCCGCGAGATCGCGCACCAGGGCGCTGATGCCGAGCCCGCGAGCGCGCGCGAGCTCCTGGAGCGTCTCACGATCCTTCGGGTCGAGCCTGATCGTTAGTGTATCGGCCATCGCCATGCGATTGTAACACGGGAGCGCGTCACGGACAAGTGCCGCGCCCCCGTCGCTCGATGCTACGCCAGGACGAGCTGCTCGTTCTGCGCGCCGGCTTTCCGAAGCGCTTCGGCGATCATCTGCTCCTGAAGCTCCGGCACGATCCAGCGAGCTTGCGCGTCGGGCGAGAGCTTGTCGATCGGGTCGAAGTAGAGAAACGCCTTGCCCGGCTTGACGCTCGGAGCCGCGTAGACGGCGATCCCGTTCTCGCGGTCGTAGTATTCGTAGGAATGAACGTCGCGCTTACCGCCGCCCCCCGGCGCGTCGCAAACGAAGGTCGGCGTGTTGAAGCCAGCGGTGCTTCCGCGCACGAATTTCTCGGTCTCGGTTGCGGTCTGAATCGTCGTGCGCAGTTCCTCGACGCCCTTCACCATATCGTGCATGTACACGTAATACGGATGCACGTTGACGTGTCCGAGCCGTTTCACGAGCATCGCCATCCGCTCCGGGCTGTCGTTGACGCCGCGGATCAAGACCGATTGATTGCGGGTAAAGATGCCGCGCTCAAAGAGCATGCCCATCGCTTTTTGCGTGATCCACGTGATCTCTTCGGGGGCGTTAAAGTGCGTGTGCAGTACGACGTCCTTGCCGAGCTTGCGGCCGCGATCGACGATGGCGGTAATCGCATCGAGCCACTCGGTGTGCGTGATGATCTTCATCGGCATAATCGCCGGGCCTTTGGTGGCAAAGCGCATGCGGCGCACGTGCGGAATATCGAGTAGCGCGTTCCCGATGAGTTCGATGTTCTTCGGCGGCAATTGATAGGTGTCGCCACCGGAGATCACGATATCTTCGAGCTCCGGGCGCTCGCTGATATACTGAAACGCCTGCTGCCACTGCGCGGGAGTCTTGGCGAGCGAGACTTTATCGACTTCTTCGGTATCGGGGCCGATCGCGTAACTGCGCGTGCAGAAGCGGCAATAGACCGGGCAGACGTTGAGCGGCAGAAAGAGCGCTTTATCGGTGTACCGGTGCACGAGCCCCGGAACCGGAGAGTCGTCCTGTTCGTGCAGCGAATCGAGCGTGAGGCGCGGGTGATCGGGGAGCAACGAGCTCGCCATCGGAATAAATTGCCGACGGATCGGATCGTTGTGCGGGTCGTTCCAATCGATGAGCGAGAGCGCGTAGGGCGAGACGCGCACGGCCATCGGC
>JABEUW010000185.1 GCA_013043945.1 Vulcanimicrobiota bacterium
ATTAGGTCCGGCGCTTGCGCGCGGCGGCCGATTTCTTCTTCTTGCGGACGCTCGGCTTTTCGTAGTGTTCGTGCTTGCGCGCTTCGGCAAGAATACCGGCCTTTTGAGTGGCTTTCTTGAAGCGGCGCAGCGCGCTCTCGATGGTTTCACCGGCTGAGACACGTACTTCCATTGCTAATTCGACCCCCTTTCGCGCTCGTGCGGACATAACAAAGCCCGCCCGGCTAGAATCATCTGCGACCTTAGCACGGTATGGAGCGTGCGTCAAATGCCTTCGGTCGGGTCTCCGGATGCGAGGCCTCAGGGAATCAAGCCCCAGCGAGTGATGCGAGCCATCCCGGGAGCGTTCACGCACGTCGTGAACGCGGCATCGCTCGCTGAGGCGCCGTTTGCAGCCGGAGACATGGCGATCTCGATCCGCCGTTGCCCCGGCGGTAAACGGTCGATCAGCAGCGTCATCGGCTTCAAGGCCGCGACGCGCGTCGAGACGGCGAAACGCTGCGCTCCATCGACCGCGACGATAACGAAGCCGCTCCAGACGCGCTTGCCTTTCGGGGCGGCAATCATAAAACGTAACCACAAGCGACTGCGCTGGAGCGTCGCGCGAACGGGAATCAACGAGAGCGCGTTCCTGTGAACGAAAAAGACGTTCTCGCAGCGTGCGCTCGCCCCGAGCGGGACGAGCACGGCGATCGCGAGGGCGAACGCCGCCGTCAGCCTGGCGGCCACTGCATCGCTCTGCCTCCGAGCACGTGCACGTGAAGATGCTCGACGGTCTGCCCGCCATCGCTGCCGGTGTTCACGACGAATCGGTAGCCATTACCGCAGCGCTCGCCGATCTCCGCAGCAAGCGCGAAGAGCGCTCCGAGCCCTTCGGGGCGCTCGCGTAGATATGCGGCGAAATTCGCCGCGTGCGTTCGCGGCATCACGAGTACGTGCGTCGGCGCCATGGGGTTGAGATCGGCGATTGCAATCGCTTCGTCGTTCGCGCCGAGGATCGTCGAGGGAATCTCGCCCGCGATAATCTTGCAGAAAATACAATTCATGGCCGTACGGTAAAGCTCCACGAGCGCGTAGCGGTATTGCCGGCGAAGTCCGCAACGCGTACCGTCACGCGAACGACACCTCGATAGTCGATCTCGGGAATGAAGTGAATGAAGCGCGCGCTGCGAATCGTTTCCGAGGTTACGTCGTGTCCGTTGACGATCAGCGTCGCGCTACGCGGATCGACGCCGACCGCATCGGGCAGAAACGTTGCATAGATCGCCGGCGTCTCGCTGCTCACGATGCTTCCCGGTGCAGGGCCGACGCGCCCGATTCCCGGCGGCACCGACGAGGCACTCACCAGCGTTGCCGCGCGCGCGACCGAGCGTTGCGAACCCAGCACCAACGTTACGACGACCGGCGAGCGCGCGATACTCACGGCGTCGCCGATGCGTAGCGAGCCGCCGTAAAAGCCCGGGCGTTCCTCGCGCATGCCGACATCGTGCACCACGCCGCCGATATCGAAACTTGCAAGCCCTCCCGGCGTGCCGCGCATCGTCACGCGTAGCGTCTGGCCCGCGCGCAACGGCGTGCCGGGGTCGACGGCGATCGATGCGATCGCCCCGTTCGGGGCGACGGGATCGTGGCGATCGCTGAGCACGACTTGCAGGATCTCGTCGCTTTCGACGTTATAGCGAATCGTCGCGTCGTCGCCGGCGCGCACGTCGGCGAGAGTCGCCGGCGCACCGTTGAGCACCCATTGCGTCGTGCGGTCGGGAACGATCACGTGGCCGTCTTCGAGCACGAATTCACCACCGGCAACGGCGGCGACGCGCCCGGCGCGCACGCCGAAATCGTCGCGAATCGCCGAGCCGCGCCCTTTTTTCCCAAGGTCGATGCGGACGAAATCGCCCGGCACGATGTCGGCAAGGAGCCCCGGACGCACGACGTTGGTTGCCACATCATGGAGTTCCACCCGCACGTTATCGTGCAGAGCGATGGTATGTGCCGTCCCCCCGAACAAGACGGTAATCGTCTTGGGGCTCGAGAGCGTATCGAGTTCGCTCACACTTCCCTCGCGCACGCCGCCTCCGTTCGCCGAAAGGACGAAGCCGTTCCCGGTCTGCCCCACCGTCGAACCGGAGATCGAAATGGTGCGCGCCTTTGCGTCGTAGGCGGCCTGCGCTCCCAGCACCGCGCCGACGAATCGGAGCGGAACGTAGGTCGTAAAGTCGCGCACGACCGGTGGGGCACCGAAACCGACCGGAACGCCGTCGAGCATCGCGCTGCTCTGCCCGAGCAACAACGTCACCCGGTGCGCGCCGAATCGTGCATGCAACGTACCATTGCGAATGCGAAAGGGAATGCCTAACGCATCGAGCGTTCGCTGGAGCGGGACGTAGACGCGCCCGCCGACGAGAATCGGCGGTGGTTGTACGAGTACGCGCACGCCGTCGACGAGCAGCGTCGGAGGCCCCGGGCTCGGAGAGGCGGACGGCGAAGCGCTCGCGCCCAAGAACGCGAGGAGAACGGCAATGGCGAGCAACGGTCGGTAACGCATCGTTATCGTTCGAGGGCTTCGGCGTAAACCGCCGCAATCCGTCGTGCGAAGCGATCCCAGGTGAGCTCGTGCGCCGCATTCCGCCCGAGTGCCCTGCGATCCGCCCAGGCCGATGGGTCGCGCGAAAGGCTTTCGATCGCACGCGTGACCGCTGCAACATCGCGTGGAGCGAAGGTGAGTGCTGCAGCTTCGAGTGGGCGCGGTACGGCGTCGCTACAGGCGATCACCGGCGTTCCTAGCGCCATCGCCTCGAGCATCGTGAGGCCGAAGCCCTCCCAGAGCGCCGGATGCACCAATGCGCTCGCCGCGGCGTAGGTCCGGCGCAAGGTGGGCTCGTCGATATCGCCGAGCGCGATCAATCGGCGGCCGAATCGCTCGTAGCGCGCGTGGAGATCGCCGAAATCGTCGGCTCCGGTAACGACCAGATCGTAGCGCTCGCGCTCGGGGAGCGCGGCCCATGCCGCCAGCAGCGTCGGCAGATCCTTATGTTCGCGGTGATTACCGGCGTAGAACAAGTACGGACGTTCCGGCGGCGGCACGCTTATCGCCTCGAGGAACGACGGCTCGATACCCAGCGGAACCACGCGAATACGGCTCGCCTCGGCCCCGAGGTAACGCACGCAATCTTCGATGCTGCGCTCGTCGCCGACGATCAGGCGCCGCGCCCCGCGCGCCGCCGGGGCGACGACCGCCCGATAATACCAGGCAACTTTCGCTTCGTAGAACTCCGCAAAACGGCAATGAATCAAGTCGTGAATCGTTAGGACGTACGGAACGGAACGCACGAGCGGAAGATATTGCGTGGGATAATGGACGAGCCGCGCCCGAGATCGCGCGATCTCGAGCGGCAGAGCGATCTGTTCGCCGATACTGAAGTTCTCACCGTGTCCGCACGGAACGAGATCGATCTCCGGCGCTAGGAACGCCCGGCGGTCGAGTAACGCTTGGGTATAGGCCTTCATCCCCACCGACATCTGGCGCGTTAAGCGCGCGTCGATCGCTACGCGAGCCATGCCCGCCATGCCACGACCGCGGGATAGAGCGCCGACCACCACATCACGTACCATCCGCGAGGACCGTCGAGCAGCGCGCCGCGCGCTACCCCGAACTTTGCGAGGCGCCACGCAACGAGGAGCGATTCGCGCACCGCGCGCGAGAACGAGCGCGGGAGCCCCCGCGCTTCGATCTCGGTATAGCGGGCGAATTTCTGCCGATACTCGGCGGCGTCGGCGTACGAATCGTGTTGCAAGACGCCCGCGAGTTCCGAGATCGTTCCGTCACAGAGATAGCGTTCGTGCAACGCCGCACTCCCGCCAGCGGTCGGGAAGCCTTCGACGCGAACCGCATCGACGCGAAAACACCGCAGGAGCCGTTCCCCGCTCCACATCCGCAGCGGCCGTCCGCCGAACGAGGTGTCGCGGCGCACGAGATAGCCTTCGAGATCCTCGCGAGCATCGGCTATCGCCGCGCGCAACGATTCGTCGAGCACCTCATCGGCGTCAACGACGAACGCCCATGGCGTCGTCACCTGCGAGAGCGCAAAACGTCGCGCATCGACAAAATCGCTCCACGCTCGCACGAGCAGCCGCGCGCCATACTCGCGCGCGATGCTCTGCGTTCGGTCGGAGGATTCGGCATCGAGTATCAGGACCGGCATCGCTGCGGGAAGCGATGCCAACGTACGCGGAAGCCGCCGTTCCTCATTCTTCGTCAGGATGACTGCGGTAACGTCCGAGAGATTCACCGCCGAGCGCTAGGTCTGCGAGAGCTGTTTTGCGATCGGCACTCCGCCGCAGCGTAATGCCGCACCGACGAAATCGCGATAGAGCGGCGAAGGGCGGTTCGGCCGCGATTTAAATTCCGGATGCGCTTGCGTCCCAACGAACCACGGGTGGCGCTCGGGCGGCAACTCGACGATCTCCACTAAACGCGTCTTCCCGACGACGTGGTGACCGGTGAATCGCAAGCCGTGCTCCTCGAAGATCGGACGATATTTATTGTTGAACTCGTAGCGGTGGCGATGGCGCTCTTGGATCGTTACCGAGCCGTATGCGGCCGCCGCCAAGGAGTCGGGCTCGAGCGTACATTCGTAGGTTCCGAGACGCATCGTTCCGCCGTAGCTCTCCAGGTTGCGCTGGTCGGGCATAAAATCGATGACGGGGTCGGGCGTCGTCTCATCGACTTCGCTCGACTGTGCGTCGGATAGCCCGCAGACGTCGCGAGCGAACTCCACGCACGCGAGTTGCATGCCGTAGCAGATGCCCAGAAACGGAACGCCGTGCTCGCGAGCGTAGCGAATCGCAGTCAGCTTGCCGCTGACGCCGCGCGCGCCGAACCCCGGTGCGACGAGAATACCGGCGGCATCGGCGAGCACGCCGACTCCTTGCCGTTCTATCGCTTCGGAATCGATGCGTACGATATCGACGGCGGCGTCGTGAAAGATCCCGGCGTGATAGAGCGCCTCGTTGATCGAGATATAGGCGTCTTTGAGTTCGACGTACTTCCCAACGAGCGCGATACGGACGCGATGTTCGGGTTGCAGGATTCGATCGACGATTTTCCCCCACTCGCCGAGATCGGGAACGCTCGGTGGGAGGCCGAGTTTTCGTATCGCCGCGTCGGCGAGCCCTTCGCGTTCGAGATTGAGTGGAACCTGATAGATCGTCGGCGCGTCGCCATTCTGCACGACGGCCTGCGGCGCAACATCGCAAAAGAGCGCGATCTTCTCTTTGAGCTCGGTCGGCATCGGGAGTGCCGATTGCGTGCGGCAGACGATTGCATCGGGGGAGATGCCGATACCGCGCAACTCGCGCACCGAGTGCTGCGTCGGCTTGGTTTTGAGTTCGTCGGCGGCGCCGAGGTGCGGGACCAGCGTGAGGTGGACGTACATGACGTTCTCCTCACCGACATCGTAACGCATCTGGCGAATCGCTTCGAGAAACGGGAGCGACTCGATATCGCCGACGGTACCCCCGACTTCGACGATGCAGACGTCGCAACGGCTCCCTTCGGCGACGCGTTTGACGTGCGCCTTGATTTCGTTGGTGATATGCGGAATCACCTGAACCGTCGCGCCGAGATATTCGCCTCGCCGCTCCTTTTCGATCACCGAATTGTAGATCTGACCGGTCGTAACGTTATTCGCGCGCGAAAGCGCTTCGTCGATGAAACGTTCGTAATGCCCGAGGTCGAGGTCGGTCTCGGCACCATCTTCGGTTACGAAGACTTCGCCGTGTTGATAGGGGTTCATCGTCCCGGCATCGACGTTGATATACGGGTCGAGCTTCAGAATCGCGACCGAGAGGCCGCGAGCGCGCAACAATCGCCCGAGCGAGGCCGAGGCAATCCCCTTGCCTAAAGAGCTCACGACACCGCCGGTAAAAAATATATACTTCGCCACGACGGAAGGCTCTTTTCGCCTCGTCGGGCTCGCCTGCCTTCGACGACCGGCGCCGCCGCTGCGGCTTTTAGCGCGCTACCAGGATACGCACGTAGCGCTCGAGCCCCGCGAGATCCCGAACGACGAGCATTTCATCCTCGGGGAAACTCGTGCGAGCAATCTCGAGGAGTCCGGCGATCGTCGGCGGCGCCGCTTCGAGCAGCACCAACGCCCCGGGCTTCAGGAGCGGTGGGAGCATCGGCATGAGACGGCGGTAGAGCGCGAGCCCATCGGGGCCCCCATCGAGCGCCTCGTGCGGTTCGAACGAGAGCGGATCGGGGCGTTTGGGAATCTCGCCGGTCGGGAGATAGGGCAAGTTTGCGACGACCGCATCGAAGTGCCGATCGCCGATCCCCGAAGCGAGGTCGCCGAAACGGAATTTACACTTGGCGAAGACGTTGAATCGACGTGCGTTATGCTCGGCGACTTTGAGCGCCGCAAGCGAGATATCGACTCCCTCGACGGTGACCGCCGCGAGCTCCGCCGCGAGCGTACAGGCGATCGCGCCGCTTCCGGTACCGACGTCGAGCACCGTCAGCAGCTGTTTGGGATAGGCGGGGTCGAGGCGGCCGCGGAGATATCGGAGGAGATCGTCGACCAGTACCTCGCTCTCGGGGCGCGGCACCAAAACCTTATCGTTGACGACGAACTCGCGCCCGTAAAAACCGACGGTTCCTAAGATATAGGCGATCGGCATCCCGGTCGCGCGTTTCTCGCAGAGCTCGCCGAAGCGTTCGCTCTGCGGTCGCGAGATAAAACTATCGCCGTGCGCCAACAGCCACGCGCGATCGCGCCCCAACACGCTGCTCAGCAAGAGTTGTGCATCGGTGCGCGGAGAATCGATATATTTTGCCAGCGCAACGATGCCGCGAGCGAGCACCTCGGAGACGCTTTGCGGACGATATCCCCCCGATCTACTCATCTTTCCTGGCTATTCGGCACGCTCGTATCGCTCCCCGCCAACAGGCGAGCGCGTTCGTCCTGGAGCAGCGCATCGACGAGCCGATCCATATCGCCGTCGAGGACGCTGCGGAGATTCCCGAAGTTTTCATTGACGCGGTGGTCGGTAATGCGATCCTGCGGGTAGTTATAGGTCCGAATTTTTTCGGAGCGATCGCCGGTGCCGACCTGACTGCGACGGATCGAGCCGAGCTCTTCTTCTTGCTCGCGGCGCTTGCGCTCGTAGAGCGTCGAGCGGAGCATCTGCATCGCTTTCTCGCGATTCTGAATCTGCGAACGCTCTTGCTGCGAGGCGACCACCACCCCCGTCGGCACGTGCGTGATCCGAATCGCCGATTCGGTCTTATTGACGTACTGACCACCGGCACCGCTGGATTTATAGGTGTCGATCTGCAGGTCGGAGGGGCGGATTTCGACGGTCACGTCGTCATCGATCTGCGGCAGCACGGCGACCGTCGCGGTCGAGGTGTGAACGCGCCCCTGGCTCTCGGTCTGCGGCACGCGCTGCACGCGATGCACGCCCGATTCGTATTTGAAGCGGCGATACGCACCCGCGCCCTTGATCGAGAACACGATCTCTTTGTAGCCGCCAGCCTCGCTAGGACTCTCGGAGAGCAGCTCCACCTTCATGCGGTGCGATTCGGCGTAGCGCATATACATGCGCGCGAGATCGCCGGCGAAGATCGCGGCCTCATCGCCGCCCGCACCACCGCGAATCTCGATGAAGACGTCGCGGTCGTCGTCGGGATCGCGCGGGAGCATCAGTTCTTGTAACGTCATTTCGAGTTCGCCGAGCTGCCCGCGGAGCGAATCGATCTCCTCATCGGCGAGCGCACGCAACTCCGGCTCGCCGGCGGAGCGGGCGAGCGACTCGGCATCGCGCAGTTCGTTCTCTATTCGCTCGCGTTGACGGAAGGCAGCGACGGTGGGCTCCAAGGTCGCCCGTTCCTTCGAGAGCGCGGCGAAGCGCGCTTGATCGAAGGCGCCGCTCGGGTTCCCCAGCTCGCGTTCGATCTCGTCGAAACGTCGCGCTGCAGAGCGCAGACGTTCGATCATTGCGTGGTTGAGTTCGGCCATCGTAAAAGCAAAAGCGAGCCGCGATAGCGGCTCGCTTGCGTTTCCCTTGCAGCGCTACGGCGTAGCGGCGGAGCTCTTCGACTCGCGCGCAGCTTTGCGCGCGGCGGCCTCGGCCTTCTTCTGTTCGGCAGCGGCAGCGCGCTGGTTGAATTTATCGACGCGTCCGGCGGTATCGATCAGCTTCTGCTGCCCCGTAAAGAGCGGATGACAAGCGGAGCAGATCTCGACGCTGATCTTCTGATGCGTCGAGCCGGTAGTAAACGTGCTCCCGCAGGCGCAATGAACGAGCGCGTCGGGATACCAGGTGGGATGAATCTTAGGTTTCACAGCCCTCGTAGTATAGCAGCCTATGCAAGAGACCTCAGGGGCACCCCCGAGGTCTCTTGCCATCCCCTCCCCCAGAAGGGGAATGCTCCTAGTTGACTGGGGTCTTGGTGATCGCCGTGATCAGCCGCCCCGTCATCGGGACGCCGAGGCCGGTCACGAGATCGTACCCCGGGGTCGAGAAGCAGCAGCCGGTAATCGGTGCGAGGCTGCCGTTCTGGTTCGCCTGGTTCTCGCCGTACTGGACGTCGTAGAAGACCGATGCGTAATTCGCCGGTGCAGAGGCGATCTGGTAGAAGAGCGGCGCTGGGTTCCCTAGGCGGTAGCTGTAGGGCCCCGTCGAGCCGTTTCCGCAGGTCGCCGACTCCTTGCAAGCCTGCAGAACGAGCGCCCACTGCGCCGCCGCCTGAGGAGCGGCCATCGAAGTACCACCGACTGGGCCGATCGTGCCGCCATAGGCGATATACTGCCCCATACCCTGGCCGGTAAGGAAGTCGGCATCCATCGCGATATCGGGGATGCCGCGGAAACCGCCGAGCTGCGGATTCCCGCCGGTGAGCGTGAGCCCAGCCTGCCAGGCTGGAGCTGGAATCAGCTCGGAGACTCCGCCGCCGGAGCCGATGTTGTTGCCAAAGGTTCCGTTACCGCCGAGCGTCGTCTGGTCGGCCCAGGCGGTGATCTGGCCGAGGAGATTGCCCGCACCGTCGACGGGGAGGTTCACGCCACCGACCGCGACGACGTTGGCATCGGTCGCCGGGTAGGAGACGCAGGGCGAGGTTGGATAGAGCCCCGCACTCGGTGCGGCGCAGGCGGCATTGCCGGTATCGCCGGAGGAGACGAAGACCGCGATGCCCTCCGCCGCGAGGGCGGCGAATTCACTGGGGCCGAGGCCGGTGCCGCGCGGCCCGACATAGGCCGTGCCGAAGTTCGCCTCACCGCCGCCGTAACTCAAGCTGAGCACGTCGGAGCGATTGTCACCGATCGCCTGCTGGATCTCGAAATCGGCGATGGAAATACCCTCGGCGTCACCGAGCGTTTCGCCGGCGGGGCAGCTCGTTACGCCGATGTTGGCGTTATCGACGATGCCCGTCCCTGCGTTGTAGCAGAACGAATAGTAAGCGAGATAGAAGTTCTCGTTCACGCCGGGAGCGAGGCTCGCGGTCGTCTCGGTATCGAGCTGCGCTTCGCCGTCCTCGAGATTGCAGGTTTGGAAGTTCGGAACGCCCGTTCCGCTACTCATGCAGGCTGCGAAGTTCGGGCTCGCCGGGGTTGTATCCGGCGGCGGCAGCGTGAAACCGGTCGCTGGAAATCCAGGGCCGTAAGGGAAGGTGCCAGGAACGTTGAGCGACGACGCCGGCTTCACGAAAGTCGGCGAAGTGGGGATCAGACTGACCGTCGCGACGCGCGTGTGAAACGCAGATCCGTAGTACGGAACGTCGGTTGGGTCGATCGGCCCGGTGCCGATGATGCCTAAACCGATGCCATTGCCGTAGAGCCCGGCATTATAGGCGCCGGTGAAATCGAAGGCGCGTGCGACCTGCTGCGGCGAGAGACCCGGCCCGAAGGACGCGGTCGACGGACGAATCAGGTAGTTGTGGACCTGCGATGCGATGGGCACGAGCGCGTTCAGTGCCGAGAGCGGAATGCTCGCATCGACGTGCGGGGTTCCGATCGGCGCGATAAAGCGTTCTTTCCCGTACTGGTAGTAGCCGAACTTCACGCCGAGCGCGGCGGTGAACTGCGTGCTGCTGCCGACGAGGGAGAGGACGAGATTCTGCGGCCACGAGCCGACACCGATGCCGTATTCCTGAAAATACGCGGCGACCTTCGCCTGATTAGCGGGCGCAGCTCCGTAGAGTTGCCCGATCTGCTGCGGCGTCAGGAAGTGGCGATAGTTTGGATTTCCCGGCGTACTCGCTTGTTGTGCGTACGCGACCAAACCGGCTTCGTTCTGCAATTGCGGCTGCGCCAACATTGCCAGCGCGACGGGTTTCGTGAGCGGCCCAACGTAGGTCGCCTGCTGCAGCATCCGTTGCCCCCAGCGAATCGACGAGGGGCCCGCCGAGCCAGTTGAGGGAGTATTGCCGCCGGTATTGGTGGTGGGGAGCGGCGAGCTGGCGCTGCCGCCGCCTCCACCGCACGCTGCGAGTAGGGACGCCGCGACGAGTGCTGCGGCGGCCGATCGAATGCGCTGTATGCGGTACATCAGCGGTTACCTCCGAAAAAGAGCGCGGGAGCGGAGCGCACGAGCATCTTGGCAAACGCCGTTCGAGCTTGCGCGCGTTCTCGTGCGATATGCATGCGGAAGTTCGTTCGATCGGCGGCAAAGAGCGCCGGTGCAATCGGAGCAATGCCGAGGCTCTTCGTGGAGCGCCCGCTGCTCTGAATCGCGGTTCCCGCTGTTTGCAGGGTAAGTGTCTGCGCGTACGTCTTCGTCAACTGCGGCGTTCCGACGTATGCGGCGAGCCCCGCCGAACCGGCGGTATCGTTCAGGTAATCATAGTAATAGGTCTGCACGTCATTCATCGCCACGCAGACCGGACCGAATCCCTGAGCGGTATAGGTCGTCGTCGTTGTCACTTCGTCGAGTCCGAAAATCGGGTCGATTTTGGTGATGACCTGCGCGATGGAGTTGCCGCTCGTTCCGAAGGAGCTCGGAACGGCGCAGGATGCCGGGAAACTCACCCCGGTGCTCACGGTGTCGCTCTCCTGGTAGAGTTTCGCCGAGGGCGAGAACCAGGCCGGGGGCGTCGCGATGACGACCGGCAGGTTCGGTGCCGGCGTCCCGGTCGCCCCCGGCGAAGGCGTCGGCGTGGGATTCAAAACTGCAACCGATATCGTCCCGGCCGTCGGTGCCGTATAACTGACGATCGATGGATTCGGGGAACCGAGGAAATAGATATTCCACGCTCCCGAGCCGTCGGGATTGACAGTAAAGGACATTTTCGGAACCGAGCCGGTCGCGAAGGTATCGTTCTCGGTATAGCTACCGTCGGCGTTGGTCGTGCGCGCGATCGTCGCGCCGTCGGCATCGGTTTCGTTATAGCTTCCTGCGGGCGAATTCGTCCACGTCGCCCCAGCGCTCTCGGGAAGTTCATCGAGAATCTGCGGCGTCGTATAGGTCCAGGCATAACTATTCTTCGTGTCGTCGACGCTCTGTTGAGCGTTCAAGACGAAATTCGTGCCGTTACCGGCGCTTACCGTCGAATAGTACGAATCGCCGCTCGCCGTGCGCGTAGCGCTCGTGCCGACGGTGGTGGTACTCGAGTGGAAATCGGTTCCACCGCCGCCGAGCGGATTGGTGCTCGCCGTCACAACGACATTCTCGGAGATCTTCGTCGCGGTCGAGGTGTTCGGAAACGGACTTCCGACGGGATAGGTGTAAACGTCGTTCTCAATCGAGCTGCCGGAGAACGCGAAGGTGTCGCCGACCACCGCCGGACGAGCCGAGCTCGAAGTCGCCGGACTGCCGGGGCCGGTAGAGGGAGGGGTCGTCGGCAAGGCGGGGGCACCGCCTCCACCGCACGCCGCTAGAAGCGCCGCTGCAGCGACCGCTCCAAAAAGCATCGCAGGTATTTTCACAGAATCACAAACCTCTCCAAGAGGAGCAGCAAATGGGGTACGTTAAGTTCTTGTTATCCGGAGAGCCTTCGTCATTCCTGCGACGCTTTACCCTTAGCATGCGTTTTTCGAGCATGAATATGCGGTTTCGCTTCCAGCTTTCGGTCGCGGCCCTTGCGCTGCTCACCATCGCAGCCGCGCCCTGTCGGCTCGACGGTGCGAGAATCTTCGATAGCGGCTCCACGAACGTGCGGGGATTCACCATCGCGGTCCGCTCCGACGGTACGGGGTGGTGGCGCCCCTCAAGCCGCATGGGGCAACCCACGACGCCGGAACACACCTTCACGA
>JABEUW010000186.1 GCA_013043945.1 Vulcanimicrobiota bacterium
CGGGGGTCCCCACCCCGCGCCCGTAAGCAGCGAGTAGCGGCTACTCGAGCGCGCCGCTGAGCGTCTCCGTCGTTGCCGCGCCCTGTGTGTTGCGCGCGATGACGAGAATAGAAATCGGTCCGCGCACGAAGAACGGATAATTCGGAACCGTGTAGCTGAGCGTGAAACGCCCCGGCCCCACCTTATCCATCGAGATACTGTAGCCGTCGATCCGCACTTCGATGCTCGCGACGTTGAACGTTGTCTTGGCGCTGCCGTAGACGCGATCCCCGGGGTGGAAATTCGTCTCGCTTAACGAGTACGAAAGAATGCGGGGCGCCGGCGTCGCGGTTGGCTTAGGCTTGGGCTCGGCATGCTTTTTGGCAGGCTTGGCAGGCGGCTTTGCGGTCGGAGCCATCGGTACGGGCGAGGCGATAGCGCTCGGCGCGGGGGAGGCAAGCGAGGTAGCCGTTGCCACCGGGGCCGGTGTGGCCGGCGCGGCCAGCGCGGCCGGCGGCGATGCGGTCGCGGAAGCGCGCCCCGTTGCCTTGGCGTGAGCCGGCGCATGCGTCGGCGCCAAGCTCGGCGAGGGAGGCGGCGAAGCGACTGTTGCGGGGGGCGCCGGGTGGGCCGAACAGGCGGCGAGCGCGAGAGCGAGCGACAGCAAAACGAGACGCGAAGAATACACGGTATCGCTGGATTCGCGGCGGCGGCAGCCTCATCCCACCCGGAAAGCCTCTGCATGGGTTGCGTCGAACGTGCGGCCCATGCTTTTAAGCGTCGTCGTGCCCATGTATAACGAGGAACAAAACGTTGCGCCGCTGCTCGCGCGCTTGGTTCCTCTTCTGCAACGCGTCACCGGCGAGGATGGCTACGAAATCGTGCTCGTCAACGACGGCAGTTCCGACGGCACGCTCGCTTCAATGCGCGCAGCCATCGCGGCCTACGCCGACGTCGTCGTCATCGATCTCTCGCGCAACTTCGGGCACCAACTCGCAGCGACTGCCGGTATCGAACTCGCACAGGGCGAGGCGGTCGCGCTCATGGACGGCGACTTACAAGATCCGCCCGAACTCATCGCCGATTTTCTTGCGCGCTATCGCGAGGGCTACGATGTCGTTTACGCCGTGCGGCGCACGCGCAAAGGCGAGAGCTTCTTTAAACTCCTTACGGCACGCCTCTTCTACCGCATCATCAAACGCTTAACGAAGGTCTCCATTCCCGTCGATACCGGCGATTTTCGCCTGATGAGCCGGCGCGTCGTCGAGGCGTTGCGCCGTTCGCCCGAACGGCATCGCTTTTTGCGCGGCATGGTGAGTTGGGTCGGCTATCGCCAAATCGGCGTCGAGTACGACCGCGACGAGCGGCTCTCCGGCGTTACCAAATACCCGTTCACCAAAATGATGCGCTTCGCGATCGACGGCATTACCTCGTTCTCCGATGTTCCGCTGCGCTTCGTTTCCTACTTCGGCTTCTTCACCAGCGCCGCTGCGATCGTCTACGCGTTGGTCGTCGTCGGCTTTAAGCTGTTCAGCCTGCACCCGCCGGGATACACGCGCGGCTGGGCATCGACGATCGTCGCGGTCCTCTTTCTCGGCGGCGTACAACTCATCGGGATCGGTATCGTCGGCGAATATATCGGGCGCATCTACGACGAAGTAAAAGGCCGGCCGCTCTATTTAATTCGCAGCGTCGACCGTTCGAGCGACGAAGCGCTACCGCGCTAAAGCGTCGCAAGCACGAGTGGAGGCGGAGTGCAGGGTGCCTCGACGATTTCGACGGCATGCTGAATTTCGTGCGCCGCGACCGCATCGCCATAGATCGTCGCAATCGGCTGCCCGCGTTCGACGCGCTCGCCGATGTTGACGGCGAGCGCGATCCCCGCCGTCGAGGCGCGTTCCGTCAACCGTCGCGCGGCATTCCCCAGCGCGACCGCGTCGATCCGTGCAACCGTTCCGGCGTGCGTCGCCCGCATCTCGTGTGCGCGCGGCGCAATCGCGAGCGCTTCTAAGGCTGCACGCGTCGCGCCCTGTGCTTCGACCATCGCGACGAAGCGCTCGTAGGCGCGCCCATCGGCGAGCGCGGCGGCGGCACCCCGTTCGCCGTCCTCGACGCCGCCGAGCGCGAGCATCTTTGCCGCGATCGCAAGAACGAGCGCTTTCACCCGCGGATCCTCGCGCGTGCCGCGGAGAAATTCACGCGCTTCGATGGTTTCGATTCCAGTGCCGATGCAGCGCCCCAACGGCTCGCTCATCGCACTCACGATCGCATGCGCCGGGCGATCGAAGCGCGCCGCCACCTCCACCAATCTGCGCGCAAGCAGCAACGCCTCGCTCTCGTCGTGCATGAATGCGGCGCTGCCGCACTTCACATCGAAGACGAAGCCGTGCGCGCCGCCGGCGAGTTTTTTCGATAGAATCGACGCGACGATGAGCCCGACGCTCGGAACGCTGCCGGTACGGTCGCGGAGGCGATAGAGCCGTTTATCGGCCGGCGCGAGCGCATCGCTCGCCGCGGCGATCGCGCAACCGACTCGCTCCACCTGGGCGATGAATTCGCGCGTTTCGAGCGCGACGCGAAAGCCGGGAATCGCCTCGAGTTTATCGATCGTTCCTCCGGTATGCCCGAGCGCGCGGCCGGAGAGCTTTGCGACCGGAACGCCGCAGGCGGCGACGATCGGCACCGCGACGAGCGAGACGATATCGCTCACGCCGCCGCTGGAGTGTTTATCGACGACGAACGGCACGCGCGGAAAGAGCAGGCGTTCGCCGCTTTCGAGCATCGCGTCGGTGAGCGCCACGATCTCGTCGAGATCGAGCTCGCGAAAGTGCACGGCCATCGCAAGCGCGGCCATCTGTGCATCGTCGATTGCCCCCTGGGCATACGCGGCGACGATCTCGTGCCAGGTCCGCGCCTCGAGGGTGCCGCCATCGCGCTTGCGTTCGATCGCGGTGCGCATTGCGTGTTCGTCCATCGTCGGCGGGGTTTCGCCTTCTCGAAAGGCGAAGCCCTGCGGCCATGCACTATCGCCCGGTGGTCGATCGTTTCGTGGAGATTCCCGCGCTCGGCCCCATCTGGTTTATGCTCTTCGTCGCGGCGTTTATCGCGATAACGTTACTCGCCCGGAAGCGGCC
>JABEUW010000187.1 GCA_013043945.1 Vulcanimicrobiota bacterium
AACGGGAAGAGCGATCTCCGTCAGAATCTCGTCGCTTCGCCGAACGCTCGCATGCGCGCCATCGTTGCGATAGAAATCGCGAACCGCAACGCTCCGTTCGCCGAGCGGGCCGACGAGCGAGACCGTCGCGTCGTATGCCTGCATCACCGGAGCGGTATCCGATGCGTTGATCGCTTTGCAGGTGGGGCTGTGCAGGGCGACGCGGCAGATATCGCCGTCGCGTTTGAGGCAGTAGCCGAGCGCCTTGCGCCATTCGGCGCTCTGGTTGTAGTAATTGCAGCGCGTCTCCAAGCAGAGATTGCCGCCGATGGTTCCCATATTGCGAATCTCGGGCGTCCCCACCATCGCGGCGGCGCTCGCAAGTGCCGGGTAATGAAGCAGTACCGCGGGATCGCGCGCGATGCTATCGAGCGAGCAGAGTGCGCCGACGCGCAGACCTTGCGCCGGATCGAAATGCATGCGGCGTAACTCGGCGATGGAACGGAGCCCGACGACGACGCGCGGCGCGAAGAGTCCGAGTTTCATATTGGCGTAGAGATCGGTTCCGCCGGCGACGGGAAGCGCGTCGTTCCCGTACTCGGAGAGCAACGCGGCGGCATCTTCGACCGAGCGCGCCGGCCGGAAATCAAAAGCGGGTAAGCGCAGCATGCGAGCCCTCCTTACGCCGTTCTCGCCGTTGCGGGAGCGCGCAAACGGAGCGGCCCGGTCGTGCCGTCGAGCGCCTGCAGCACCCGCTCGGGCGCGATCGGCGTGGCGTAGATGCGCGCACCGATCGCATCGGCGACGGCGTTGGCGATCGCCGGAATAACGGGATTGAGCGGTCCCTCGCCGGCTTCTTTCGCGCCGTAGGGGCCTTCGAGTTCCTCGGTCTCGACGACGATCGCTTCGATGCGCGGCGTATCGAGAATCGTCGGCGTCTTGTAGTCGAGGAGGTTTGGAATGCGGTGGAGATCGTCGCGGAACGCCGACTCCTCCATCAGCGCTTCGCCCATACCCATGTAGGCGCTGCCTTCGATCTGCCCTTCGACGATCGAAGGATTGAGCGCGCGTCCGCAGTCGTGTGCTAAGACGATGCGTTCGACGCGAACTTCGCCGGTCTGGAAATCGACCTCCACTTCGGCGACGCACGCGCTATACGAATAGGCCGGCGACGGGCCGACGCCCGAGCCTTTGAAATCGCCGTGGAGATCGGCGGGCGGTGTGTAGGAACCGACGCCGACGAGCGTTCCAAAGCGCGCTTCCGCGGCGCGCGCCGCGTCGACGAACGCGAGCGTGCGATCGGGCTGCTCGCGGTCGAAGATGCGACCGCTTGCAAACGCGCATCGCTCCGGTGCGATTCCGAGCTCCGCGCCTGCCGCTGCGGCGATACGCTCGCGGACCTCGAGTGCGGCACTGCGTGCCGCATTTCCGGCCATAAAGGTCACGCGGCTGGAATAAGAGCCGAGATCGACGGGTGTGAGATCGGTATCGCCGGCGCAAACGCTCACGTCGAGAATCTCGACGCCGAGCGTTTCGGCGACGATCGCCGCGAGCATATTTTGCGAGCCTTGCCCGCAGTCGCTCGTACCGCAGAAGACCGTAACGCCGCCGCCGCGATCGACCTTGACGACCGCACCGGAGTGCGGCATCGGGTTCCAATAGATCGGCAGCCCCGCGCCGCAGAGATAGGCGCTCGCGGCGAGACCGATGCCGCGCCCCGGTGCGAGTTTCCCGTGCTTCGCGCTGTAATCGGTTCGCTCGGAGACGGCGCTCAATGCCTCGCGCATGCCGCAACTCGTTACGCGCAGATGATTGATCGTGCGCGAATACGGGTCGACCGCGATCGCGGCGCGATAGGCGCCGGCATCGAGGCCGAGTGCGTTCGCGATCTCGTCGAGTTGCGATTCGAAGGCGTAGCGGGGTTGGGTCGTTCCGTGTCCGCGCTTCGGCCCGCAGGGCGGCTTATTGGTGTACGCACGACAACCGTCGAACGCATACGCACCCATTTTGTAGGTCACCGGGAGCAACGCGCCGGTATAGTAGGTGGTCGCGACACCGTAGGAGCCGAAGGCGCCGCCGTCGAGCCAGGTCTGCAGGCGGCACGCGGTAATCGTTCCGTCGTTCTTTACGCCGGTCCGCAGGTGAATGCGCACCGGATGGCGCCCGCGATGCGTGTAGAACACCTCTTCGCGCGTGAGCGTGAATTTCACCGGTCGCCCCGTCTTGCGCGCGAAATACGCGGCGGCGAGTTCGTGTGCGACGGGCTCGGTTTTTCCACCGAAACCACCGCCGATCGGCGGCGCGATAATGCGAATCCGGTTCGCCGGCATTTCGAGCACCGAGGCGGCGACGCGGTGTAAATAATGCGGGGTCTGCGTCGAGGACCAGAGCGTGAGCTTTCCATCGGCGCCGCAGGTCGCGACCGCCGAATGTTCCTCTAATGCGGCGTGCGTGTTCCCTTCGAAAAAATACTCGTCGTCGAAGATGCGATCGGCATCGGCGAACCCGGCTTCGAGATCGCCGAAGGTGAGGTGAACGTCCTTGTGAACGTTATTGCTCTTGCGCGACTCGGGATGAATCTTTTCGCCGCCATCGCCGATATCGCGCAACGCATCGTCGATCGACATCACCGAGGGGAGCGCTTCGTAGCGAACTTCGATAAGGCCCGTGGCGCGTTGCGCGGTGCGTTCGTCTTCGGCGACGATTCCCGCGACCGGTTCGCCGACGTAACGAACTTTATCGATTGCAAAAACGGTCTCGTCCTGCGTCGAGGGCAGAATGCCGTAGCGCACGGGGAGATCGCGTCCGATGGCGATCGCTACGACGCCGGGAAGGCGAAGGGCTTTTTCGTAATCGATGGAGAGGATACGCGCGTGCGCGTGCGGACTGCGAAGCAGCCGTCCGAACAGCATGCGCGGAAACGCGATATCGTCGGCGAATAATGCAGCTCCGGTGACTTTTGCGTATCCGTCGATGCGGGGCAACGCCGCGCCGACGACGCGCCCTTCGGAGGAAGCCGCGCCGTTTTTACCCACGTGTCGTGGCGCGCATGCGCTGCCCGGCGAGCGCGACCGCTTCGACGATCTTCGTATACCCGGTGCACCGACAGAGATGGCCGGCGAGCGCTTCGCGAATCTCCGTTTCGCTCGGCGAGTTCGTTCGTTCCAATAAATCGACCGCCGCAACGAGAAACCCGGGGGTGCAATACCCGCATTGTGCGGCTCCGAGATCGAGAAAGGCTCGCTGGACGGGGTGCAACGCGTCGGCGACGGCGATGCCCTCGACGCTCTTGATGGGGCGGTCGACCGTCTCGGCGGCGAGGGTCAAACACGAGAGCACCGGAGTTCCGTCGACGAGAACGGTACAGGCTCCGCATTGGCCGAGTTCGCAGCCGTGCTTGGTCCCGGTCAGCCGCAACTCCTCGCGGAGAACCTCCAACAACGTCGCGTGCGGGGGGAATGCCAAGGTGACGTCGCGGCCGTTGACG
>JABEUW010000188.1 GCA_013043945.1 Vulcanimicrobiota bacterium
CATGGAGATCGCGAACGCCTCGGTCTACGACGGCGCGACCGCGCTCGCCGAAGGCTCGATTATGGCGATCAATGCGACGGGCCGGACGCGCTTGTTGGTGTCGCGTGCGGTCGATCCGCGCTATCGTGCGGTGCTGCATACCTATTGCGGCGGCCTCGATATCGAGATCGACGAGATCGCGGTCGGCGCCGACGGTCGCACCGACGGTGATTCGGTGCTCGCAGCGATCGAAGCGAAGAATTACGCGGCAGTCGTCGTGCAGAGCCCGAACTTTTTCGGGGTCGTCGACGAGATCGACGCACGGTTGCGGAGCGCGATCGAAACGAGCGGCACGGTTCCTATCGCGGTCGTCTCCGAGGCGATCTCGCTCGGTGCGTTGCGCTCGCCCGCGCAGTGGGGTGCGCAGATCGTCGTTGGCGAGGCACAATCGTTCGGCGTCGCGCTTGCGTACGGCGGACCCTACGTCGGCTTCATCGCTTCGACCGCCGAACACATGCGGCGCATTCCGGGTCGCTTGGTCGGCCGCAGTCTCGATAACCGCGGACGCGAGGCGTTCACGCTGACGTTGCAGGCGCGCGAGCAGCACATTCGCCGCGAAAAAGCGAGTTCGAATATCTGCACCAATCAAGCGCATTGTGCGCTGATCGCAACGATCTATCTCGCTCTCATGGGCGCGAGCGGCTTGCGCGACGTCGCCGGGCTCAATCTCGAACGCTCGCGCGAGTTGGCGACCGCCGTCAGCAGCGTTCCGGGAGCGAGCCTTCGCTTCGAGGCACCATTCTTCAACGAGATCGTCGTGCGCGTCGGCAATGCCGCCGAGGTGCTCGCAGCGTTGCAGGCACGCGGGGTACTCGGAGGCGTCGATCTCGGTCGCTTCTATCCCGAGTACGCCGATTCGATCCTGATGACCGCTACCGAACTTACCACCACCGGCGATATCGCAAAACTTACCGCCGCTCTTCGCGAGGTCGTTCATGTCGCAGCTCTCCGCTGATCGCCCGGCTCCCGCTCTGATCTTCGAGACCGGAGCTCCCGGGCGCGCGACGCATTACGTCGAGCGCTCGCGCCCGCACGGTGAATTTCTTCCGCCGGAGTTATTGCGTTCGGAGCTCCCGCTCCCCGATAATAGCGAGCTCGACGTCGTCCGTCACTTTACCCAGCTCTCGCACCGGACGTTCGGGATCGATTTAGGCTTCTATCCGTTGGGTAGTTGCACGATGAAATATAATCCGCGCGTCAACGATGCGATGGCGAACCTTCCGGGCTTCCGCGATCTCCATCCCTACACGCCCGACGATATCGCCCAGGGCTCGCTTGCGGTGATGTACGAACTCGAACGGAGTCTGAGCTCGATCTTCGGCATGGCGGCTTTTAGCCTCAATCCCTCTGCGGGCGCGCACGCCGAACTCGCAGCGCTCTTGGTGGCGAAGAAGTACTTCAAAGATCGCGGCGAGAGCAAACGCACGAAAGTGATCGTGCCCGATACCGCGCACGGCCCGAACCCCGCCTCGGCAGCGATGTGCGGATTCAAGGTGATCTCGTTGCCCTCCGACGCTCGCGGCCGCGTCAGCGTTGAAGAGATCGAAAAGGTCCTCGGCGATGATACCGCCGTTTGCATGATGACCAACCCCAACACGTTGGGACTCTTCGAAGATCATATCGCCGAGATCGCCGCGGCGGTGCATCGCGTCGGTGGGCTCATGTACTATGACGGAGCGAACGCGAACGCCATTATGGGCAACGTGCGTCCCGGAGATATGGGCTTCGACCTCATGCATCTCAACACGCATAAGACGTTCACGATTCCGCACGGTGGCGGTGGTGCGGGGCACGGGCCGCTCGGCGTTGCCGCGCATCTCGTCGAGTATCTTCCGAGCCCGGTCGTGCGGGCGATTCCGGATGGGAAAAGCGACCTGCGCCGCGCTCCCTCGGATGGGATGCGCTTCGAACTCGATTTCGATCGCCCGAAATCGATCGGACCGATGCGCTCGTTCTGGTCGAATTTCGCCCACGCAGTGCGCGCGTTGAGCTATCTCTATGCCAATGGCGCCGAGGGCCTGAAATCCGTCTCGCAGCTCGCGGTCCTCAATGCCAATTATCTCCGCGTCGGCGTCTCGGAGTTTCTCGCGACGCCATATCCCGAGATCTGCAGGCACGAGTTCGTCGCATCGGCACAGGAGCTCAAAAAAGCGACCGGCGTGCGTGCGCTCGATATCGCCAAGGCGTTACTCGACCGCGGCTTCATGGCCCCCACGGTTTATTTCCCGCTCATCGTTCCCGAGTGTCTGATGATGGAGCCGACCGAGACGGAATCGAAAGAGACGCTCGATCTCTTTATCGAGGCGTTGCGCGAGATCGTGGAAACCGCGAAGCGCGATCCCCAGAGCGTGATGGCCGCACCGGTCAACACGGTGGTCGGTCGGATCGACGAGACGCGAGCGGCTCGTCAACCCGACCTCCGGTGGCGTCAGTCGGGCTGATGTTTGGCGATGGCGTAGATCTTCGCATTCATGCGAATGAAGCGCCAGATTTGGTAAGGCCAGAAGCTCCGTAAAAATCGGTTCATCGTCTCATCACTCCGGTATCATCGCCCAACCGGGCTTGGCTTGTAGTTTCCACATGAACGCTTCGTGGAGCATGCGTTTCGTCCAGGCGCCGGCGAGCCCGACATCGAGTTCGCAGGCGTCGATATCGCGGCCGTACTCGGGGTATCGTTCGTAGTCGCGAGCTACGGGCATCATCACGATCGATGCCGCCGATCCGTTCCAGATCGAGTGCCCCATCGAGGCGATGCACGCTGCGGGCATCTCGCTCATGCGTTCGTGGTGTGTTGCGGGGCGCCCGGCAACCTGCTCGGCGATGTTGAGTGCTACGGTGCGCCCCATGATGCCCGAGGCCATGCCGGTGCGCGGCGGGGTGGCGACCACGGTCGTCCCAGCGGTGGTTTTCAGCGTCTTGGAGAGCGGGTGCGGCGGTGCGAACGCAATCCCCGCCGCGTAGATGTTCTCGTATTGCGGTGAGCGGTAGAGCGCCGGCCAGTCGGCGGCTCGGTAGGCGTCGTAGGCCTTCGCCGTATAGTCGGCGTCGACGCGCATGAAGCCGCTCGGCACCGTCATTTTTTCGGTGATATCGCTTCCATCGGCGCCGATATATTTGAGCGGTATGCCGCGGAATTGTGGGATGAGCATCGCGAAATCGTACTCCAACGTTGCGGGGTCGAACCCGACGCGATCGTAGGCGATTCCGTCCTTCCCGACGCCGGTGACGCCGGCTGCG